>JAFXFT010000120.1 GCA_017513385.1 Oscillospiraceae bacterium
GTTTTACCTGTGCCGGGAGGGCCTACAAGCAGAGCGCCCTTGGGCAGCTTTGCGCCTATTTCCTCGTACTTTTTGGGGTCATGGAGGAAATCAACGATTTCCAGCAGGGACTCCTTTGCCTCCTCCTGTCCTGCCACATCGGCAAAGGTGGTGCCGGTCTGATCCTTGGCGTAAATCTTCGCGCCGGACTTGCCGAAAGACATCACGTTGCCGCCGTTGCCCATCTTCTTGGTGAGCATGCGGAAGAGGAAGAAGAACAGCAGCAGGGGAACAACGGAGCTGATAATGAACTGAAGTATCCAGGGAGTCTGCTTGGGCTCGACCTGAGCGAATTCAGCGCCTGCATTGTAAAGTCGGTCAACAAGGTCGGGGTCGTCCATGCGCACGCAGTACAGGATAACCTCGGGCTCTCCGTAGATAGATGGCGCGTAGATGTAATTTTCACTTTCCTTGTATTCGCTGTCATCATGGAGGGAGAAGTAGATGGTATTTTCGTTTACCTCTACCTGATGAATGTTTTCGGCCTCCAGCTCCTCGAGGAACACATTGTAGGGAACCTCCCATGAGCTGCCGGAACCGAGGGCGCGGGAGAAGAACGCTGCGTTGAGCAGCGTTACCACCGCAACTGCGATTATAAGGTATATTATCTGATTTTTCTTTTTGGGAAATTTATTTTTCAAAAGGCAACCTCCCTTTCTTGCCGCAAGGGTAACATATAATTTTCGTTACGTCAATGCAAAATATACAATTTCTGTGTAAACAAAATGTAAATATTGCCGATTTTCGTTTGGGTTTAATCGAAAAAACAACAGCAGGGCTATTGAGAAATCCTGTGCGGAGTATTAGAATACATTTATATATAGATATAGTCGGAGGATAAGCTATGATATTCAGCCAGATAGTTACCGGCGTGTTCGCGGTGTTCTTTGTGCTGGGCGCCATCGACCGCTTTATCGGCAATAAATTCGGACTTGGCGCGGAATACGAAAAGGCATTTTCCATGATGGGCACAGTAGCCCTTATCATAATGGGTCTTTACTGCATTTCGCCCGTGGTGGCGGACGTGGTTGGCCCTGCCATCAGCAAGGTCTATAACGCCATCGGCGCAGATCCCGCCATGTTCGGCCCCACGTTCTTCACAATAGACGCGGGCGGCTATGCAATGGCGACAGAGTTGGGCGAAAACCCCGCTGTGGCAAAGTATGCCGGCGTTGTTGTGTCCACCCTTATCGGCGCCGCAATATCCTTCGCCATTCCCATGGCCATTTCCGTTATAGATAAAGAGGACAGAAAGTATTTTGCCATCGGCACCATGTGCGGTCTTGCGGGTGCGCCCATTGGCAGCTTTTTCGGCGGTCTTGTCTGCGGCCTGCCCGTGAAGATGATACTCATCAACCTTGTGCCGGTTATCGTCGTTGCGGCTCTTATCATTGTTGGACTTGCCCTCGTTCCCGATATTACCATTAAAATCTTCCTTGTTTTCGCGAAAATCGTCGCCGCCGTCATTGCACTGGGCATAGTATGCGCCGGTGTTCAGGCAACTACGGGTTTTACTATCATCAAGGGCATAAATCCTCTTTCCGAGGCAGCCGCGCTGGTGGCGAAGATAATCGTAGTTGTTGCGGGCTCTCTGCCCTTCCTTCATGTTATCCGTAAGGTTGGACGCCGACCCATCGCAGCGGTAAGCCGCAAAATTGGCATCAACGAGGAGGCTATGCTTGGCATGACCATCGCCCTTGCCATCGTTGCCCCTGTGTTCAACGCATATAACCGCATGGACACCAAGGGCAAGGTGTTGCTGGCATGCTGCACCTCCACCGTTTCCAATATTTTCGGCGGACATCTTGGATTCACCGCCGCCACTGTGCCGGAAATGATACTGCCCATGTTCGTGGGCAAGATAAGTGCCGCTGTTTTTGCTCTTACCCTCGGCAGCTTCTTCGCTGAAAAGCTGTTCCTTTCCAAGGAACGCGCCGCGGTAAAAACGGAGGAATAATCGTGGCAAAGCTGAAAGAATTTATGAAAAAGGAGATAGTATTCTCCATAGCCTGCCTCTTGGCATTGGCATCTATGGCGCTTTGTCCGCCAAGCCTTGACTACATAGATTATCTGGATTTGGCAACACTTGAACTGCTGTTCTGCCTTATGTGCGCCGTTGCGGGACTTCGTCACGCGGGCGTTATGGACAGACTGGCAGAAACGCTTGTTGCACGCGCAAAAAGTGCAAAGCTGCTGGCACTGGCTCTTACGGCGCTCTGTTTCTTTTCCGCAATGCTCATTACCAATGACGTGGCGCTTATTACATTTGTGCCGCTGACCATAGCTGTTTTCGGCTCATCGGACAAACGCAGATTAATCGTCACCGTGGTCATGGAGACTGTAGCAGCCAATTTGGGCAGCATGGCAACGCCCATAGGCAATCCCCAAAACCTGTTCCTCTATTCACATTATGCCCTGAGTGCAGGCGAATTTTTCGCTATGGTGCTGCCTTTTGCGGTGCTCTGCCTTGTGCTCACTGCCGTGACGGCGGCGCTGTTCAAATACGGCATAGTTGAAAGGTCTGAGCGGGATAATAAAACGCCCGTAAACGTCCGCGATACTGCGGTCTACGCGGCGCTGTTCGTGGTCTGCGTGCTGACGGTGCTTAAGGTCATAAGCTCCCATATCTGCTTTGCGGCAGTGCTGGTGATAGTGCTCGTTTATAACCGCCGCATACTGCTCAAGGTGGATTACTTCCTGCTGCTGACCTTTGTCTGCTTCTTCGTTTTTGTGGGCAATATATCCTCGGTGGAGGCGGTGCAGCGAGCTGTGTCCGCCACACTGAACGGACGCGAACTGATAGTCAGCGCCCTTGCAAGTCAGGTGATCAGCAATGTACCCGCCGCAGTCATGCTTGCGCCCTTCACGGATAATTATCATCAGCTGCTGCTGGGCGTGAATATAGGTGGTCTTGGCACACCTGTTGCTTCCCTTGCCAGCCTTATTTCCTATAAGCAGTACTGCGCCTGCGAAAATCCCGACCGCGGTGCGTTTTTCAAAATATTCCTTGCCGTCAACTTCATTTTGCTGATCGTCCTGCTGGCGGCGGCATATCTTTTGTTTGTATAAGGAGAAAACCATGAAGCTTTGCAATTTTTATGCAGGTGAAAAAATCCACCTTGGCGCGCTCACTGAGCGCGGCGTGGTTGACATCACCGCCGCCGGACTCACCTCGGATATGAACAGCGTTATCGCAAACGCCGATACCGCCCTGCCCCTTATCGCATCAATTTGTGCCGACGAGAGCCTGCCCACGGCGGATGATCCCCGCTTTGCCAATGTCACCGAGCCTAATAAGCTGGCATGCGTGGGCTTGAATTATAAGAGCCACGCCGAGGAAACGGGCGGCACCGCGCCCAAGGAGCCGGTGATTTTCAGTAAGTTCAGCGACCAGCTCTGCCCCCACGAAAAGGACGTTGCGCTGCCCGAGTGGCTGCGCTGCTTCGACTATGAAGCGGAGCTTGTCATTGTGATTGGCAAGCACTGCTGGAACGTGAGCGAGGGTGAGGCGATGGATTATGTTTTCGGCTATACCGTGGGCAACGACCTGAGCGCCCGTGACAGCCAGTTCATTTCCAATCAGTGGCTTATCGGCAAGAGCCTGCCGGATTTTTCGCCCGCAGGACCTTTCATCGTAACCGCCGACAGCTTCGACCCCAATGCCTCTCATTACATTCAGTGCCGCCTCAACGGTGATCTTGTGCAGAACGGCGACACAAATGATATGATTTTCAACTGCGCCCAAATAGTCAGCTACTGCTCCCGCTATTTCACTCTCGACCCCGGCGACCTCATCTATACCGGCACGCCCGCCGGAGTAATCCTCGGTCATAAGAAGGGCAGCCGCGTGTGGCTCAAGCCCGGTGACGAAGTGGAGATAACTATCGACGGAATCTGCACGCTGAAAAATAAGCTGGTGAGATAAAAAGAAAAATGCAGTTAAGCTTCTCCTTGAGGAGAAGCTTAGACCATTAAATCACATTTGAGAAATAAACAACTAACGGCAGCAATGCAAACGCATTGCTGCCGTTAATATTATTCATCATCTCTTGTCAGCTGCTTGACCCACTTATATCGGTTGCAGACTATTGCGTTGGGAATGCATTTCAAAAGCTGGTCAGCCTTGAGCAGACAGAATACCACGATAGGCGGTGCATGGAAAACGAAAGCGGCAACTGCCGAAACGGGAATGGTAAACAGCCACATGAACAGAGTGTCCACAATTGCCTGATACTTGGGATCGCCTCCGCCCGCTATGATGCCGCCCTCTACGGGGTATTCGTAGCAGGTGCCGATGGTGGTGATACTCATTACCACAAGGAAGCTTTTTGCCAATGCTTTGGTTTCCTCGGAGACCGCGTAGAGGGAAACTATGGCGTTGCGGCAGGAGAACATTGCGATCGCCGCTACCACGCCGATAACGAGGAATATGAGCTGCGTTGTGCGGGAATAGGAACGCACCTTATCCAGCTTGCCCTCGCCCACGGTCTTGCCCATGGTAACGGAGGACGCGTTGGCGCTGGACATGCCCACAACAACGAATATCTGAAAAATAACGGAGGCTATGCTGTTGGCGGCGATAACGGTGGCGCTCATATGACCGAGAATAGCGGTCTGTGCGCCCTGTGCCACGCCCCAAAGACCGCCGGAGACCATGACGGGCAGGGCTGCCTTTGTGAAGTCCTTCAGATAGGCGAAGTCGAGGTTGATAAGGTGGCGGGGGCGGAATTTCAGCTTTTTGTCAATAAAGAAGATATAGACGAGGATTATCACCAGCTCAACGCTGCGGCTGGTAAGGGTGGCGATAGCCGCGCCGCGAATGCCCAGCTCGGGTGCGCCGAAGTTACCGAAGATGAAACAGTAATTAAGGCATACGTTTATAATAATGGTGGAAATGGACATTACCGTGCCGATAAATGCGGTCTCAACGCTCTGCAGTGAGTACATGAGCACGTTGGAAATGGCGAAGATAAGGTAAGTCCAGCGCATTATGTCGAGGTAGCGCATGCCCTCCGCAATGACGGTCCGGTCATTTGTGAAAAGGCGCAGGGAGAATTCCGGTGCGAAGCTTGTGACCAGCAGGAAGATAAGTCCGAGAACTACGGAGAACTTGAGACCAACGGAGCTGATGCGACGAATGGGGGAAATCTCCTGCTTGCCCCAGTACTGGCTGCCCAGTACGGAAACACCCATACCGATACCTGCGATAAGCTGCTGGAGAACGAACTGCAGCTGATTTACCAGCGTTGCGCCGGAGAGTGCCAGCTCGGTGTAGCGACCCAGCATGAGGTTGTCAACAAGGTTGACTGCCAGTGCGGCAAGCTGCTGCAGGGTTATGACTGCCAGCAGCGGGAAAAATGTGCGATAAAATGATTTGTCGCGGGTAAAAAATTCTTTCTTCATCAGTTCTTTGAACGCTCCGCTCTGTGCAGTATCATCTGTGCGGTGACGCTTACTGCGATTTCTTCGGGGGTCTCGGCCTGTATCTCAATGCCGATGGGACTGTACATATGCTTCAGCATTTCCTTGGGAACGCCGGCTGCAAGCAGCTTTTCGGTGGTTGCGGCAACCTTTCTGCGGCTGCCGATGCAGCCGACGTAGGGCACGCCGGTGCGCAGGGTCTGCTCGAGAATGTCGTAGTCATTCTGATGACCGCGGGTCATTACAACAACGTAGTCCCGGGGGGTGATCTCAACGCCGCTGCCCTTGATGTCCTTGAAGTCGCCGCGGATGATTTCCGCTGCGGTGGGGAAAAGCTCGGGAGTGGAGAATTCGGGTCTGTCCTCGAAAACAACCACACGGAAACCGACCTTGCTCAGTACGGGAACCAGCTGCTGGGAAACGTGACCGCCGCCGAATACGTATACGGTACCTTCGCTGACCACGGGTTCAACGTGGTAATCCTCGGTAATGGCGGTGTGGCTGCCTATCATGGGCAGGATCGCGGCCTCGTCGATGGAGGAGGAGAAGAGGAGGCCGTCCTTGGTGTAAAGGCCCATGTCGATAACGTCATTGTCCCTGAGCTTGCGAACCAGCCATACGCTGTCGGTGCCGTCCAGGGAAGAGAGAAGATAGCGCAGCAGAGCGAGAGTGTTCTCATCGCCTGCGGCCATGTACTGGAAGTATACGGTGACCTTGCCGCCGCATATCATGCCGAGGTCGGCAACATCGTTGGGCGCCAGATTGTAGCCCACGGTGCCGGACTTGCGATCGGCGTAGATAGCCGCCGCGTGCTTCTGTGCTTCATATTCAACTCTGCCGCCGCCGATAGTGCCGAGAGAGCTGCCGTCGGGGCGCACCAGCATCTTTGCGCCTGCACCGCGGGGGGTGGAGCCGGTGGAGCCTATAACGCTTACAAGAACTGCGTCGGAGCCATTTTCAAGCAGCTCGATAACGCTGCCGATAAGTTTTTTCATAATTACCATTCCTTATATGAAATAAAAGCGGGACGGGTTTTTTCCCGTCCCGCTTAGGAGCAAAATTAGAAATACTTCTTGATGCCTTCAGTGGCCTCGGCGATGTCGGCGCTGATGGTGATGGTGAACTTGATGCCCTCAGCTTCGCTGTACTTATCAAGCCATGCGAGGAAATCTTCTACGCCGTCCTTGCTGTCAACCATCTTGTAGAGGCTGTCTATAAAAACGTGGGTAATATCATAGTTGCCCGCGTGAAGTCCGCTGATGAAGCCCTTGAAAAATTCGTAGGAACCAAAGTCGTACTGATTAGCAAAGATAAGTCTTGCCTTGTAAGGGATGTCGTAAGTGAGCTTCTGATCCTTTTCCAGAACTACAACATCGCCGGCTTCTGCCTCGATAGCGGTCTTAACCATCTCGATGAGCTGCTTAGTCTTGCCGGAGCCTTTAATTCCCATGATGACCTTAACCATAATGGTTCACTCTCCTTTTATTTTATTGACGGAAAAAGCTTCCGCCGATAAGGAATCTTATTTTTGTGAATATGATAACATCTTTTTGGCTTGACTTCAACACCAAATTATGAATTTTTACCGCGAAAACCTTACTTTTTTCCCAGCATTGCGAACATATTCTTCTTATATGCCTCAACTCCGGGCTGGTCAAAGGGATAAACACCCGAAATGTATGCGGAAACGGCGCAGGCTACTTCGAAGAAGTAGAAGAGGTTGCCGACGCTTGCGGCGGTAACGGCGGGAATGTCAAGACGCATACAGGGCACGCCGCCGTCGGTGTGAGCCTTTGCGGTGGCCTCAAGAGCGGTGCGGTTCACGTAGTCCATGTCCTTGCCTGCGATGTAGTTGAGACCGTCAAGGTCAGCCTCGTCGAAGGGAATGACCACGGGTGCCTCGGGCTGGGAGTAGAGCATGGTCTCGAATATTGTGCGCTCACCCTCCTGCATGTACTGACCCATGGAGTGCAGGTCGGCGGTAAGCTCAAGGGAGGCGGGGAAAATACCGATGTTCTCCTTGCCCTCGCTTTCACCGTAAAGCTGCTTCCACCATTCGCCGAGAAAACGGAATCGGGGTTCCCAGAAGCTGAGAGTCTCTATCTTCTTGCCTTTGGCATACAGTGCCTGACGGGCGGCTGCATAGAGCCATGCGGGGTTGTCGCTGCTCTTGCGGAGATACTCCGCCTCGCCGGCCTTTGCACCGTTTATCATGTCCTTGATGCTGATGCCTGCGGCTGCAAGGGGCAGCAGACCAACGGGAGTGAGCACGGAGTAGCGTCCGCCTACATCGTCGGGAATGACGAAGGTGGTGAAGCCCGCCTTGTCAGCCATGGTGCGCAGTGCACCGCGATTGGCATCGGTGGTGGCATAAACGCGGGCTGCGGCAGCCTCGCCGTACTTCTTTTCCAGCAGGGAGTAGGAAATGCGGAAAGCCACGGCGGGCTCGGTGGTGGTGCCGGATTTGGAAATTACGTTTATGGAGAAATCCTTGTCCTCGAGGTAGGCCAGCAGCTGGGAGGCATAAAGACCGGAAAGGTTATTGCCTGCGAAAATGACTTCGGGGCTGCCGTCGGAGCCGAACTGAGGGCGCAGCAGCTCAAGGGCTGCGCGTGCGCCGAGATAGGAGCCGCCTATGCCTATAACCAGCAGGACCTGAGAGTCGCTGCGGATTTTTGCAGCGGCAGCGTTGATTTTATCGAGAAGCTCTGCGCTTGTGTTGGAGGGAAGGTGGAGCCAGCCGGCGAAGGCGGTTTCGGCGTTCAGCTTTTCGGCAGCTGCTGCGGCCTTTTCAAGCCAGGGTTCAATGCCCTCGAGAATAAAGGGAAGAAGGGCGGAAATATCTGTCCGTACCATAGAAGTCACCTGTATCATTAGAATTTATGCCACTATTTTACCCTAAAAAGGCGGGGCTTACAAGTATTTCTTATACCCTGCAAAAATCATAAACCGATTTATATCTTACAACATGGTGCGCGCTGTGATATAATTCAGCAAAATAAAGTGCCGCAAAGCGGCTAAAAGGAGGATTTCCTATGGATGTTATTAAGATTTATACGCCCGAGGCAGAGGGCGGCTTTGCCATGCCTATGGCCGATGTAAGCGGCGTAAAGCGCAAGTTCCTCGATGTAGCTTATGCAGATCAGTCCGAGAATCAGAAGATGGATATCTACCTGCCCGACGAGGGCGTAGGTCCCTTCCCTGTGATCGTGTTCATTCACGGCGGCGCATTCTGGGGCGGCGAGCGCCGCGACTTCCAGATGCACTACGTTGCCAACGGCATTCGCCGCGGCTACGCAGTTGTCAGCATGGACCATCGCCTTTCCAACGAGGCCAAGTTCCCCGAGCCCGTTTATGACGTAAAGGCAGCTATCCGCTTCCTGCGCGCCAACGCAGCAACTTATCTGCTGGATACCGACCACATCGGCGTCTGCGGCGCATCTGCCGGCGGCTATATGGTAACCATGCTGGGCGCAACAGGCGACATGGATGCTTTCGAGGATCGCACCATGGGCAACGCCGAGTACAGCAGCGCCGTTCAGTGCGTTATCAGCCTCTTCGGCGTGCATGACCCCGTAATGCAGTCCCAGTTCACCGAGGACTCCGAGCCCATGTTCCCCGGCGCACCCAAGATGGCAAACTTCATGGACATCTTCATGGACTTCAACTGCCGCGAGAAGCCCGCCCTTGCAATGATGGGCTGGCCCGGCAACTACATAACCCCCGCCTGCCCTCCCATGCTCATTCAGGCAGGCTCTGCTGACGAGGTCGTTCCTTATCAGAACTCCATTGACCTCGCCGCCAAGATCAACGCCGTATGCGGCGA
>JAFXFT010000121.1 GCA_017513385.1 Oscillospiraceae bacterium
CGCCGCCATCGAGGACGCAAAGGAAAACGCCCGCCGCAACGGCATAGAGAACGCGGATTTCATCTGCGCCGACGCTTCGGACGCAGCCCGCCACTTTGCCGACATCGGCATGACCCCCGATGTTATAATCGTTGACCCGCCCCGCAAGGGTCTTGCACCGGACGTTATCGACTCCGTTGTACAGATGTCACCCGACCGCGTGGTCTATGTTTCCTGCGATCCCGCCACACTGGCCCGCGATTTGAAGCTGTTTACAGAAAAAGGCTACAAGGCAGTAAAACTTACTGCAGCAGATATGTTCCCGAGGACAAGACACGTGGAGAGCGTAGCGCTGCTGATTCGCAGCAAGTGAGATAAAGGACACACATATGCTGGATTTCACAAAAACACTTACCGAAGAGCCTCTTATACATCCCAGCTGCGTAGTTACGAACTGCAGCTTCGGAGAGTATGTGGAGCTGGGCGACAACTGCATAGCCGCGGAAAGCCACATTGGCTCCTACACTTACCTTTTCGGTCACAATGACATATATAACTGCACCATCGGCAAATTCAATTCAATTGCCACCGGCGTGCGAATCAATCCCGTGCAGCACCCCATGCGCGACCGCGTTGCAGCGCATCATCTCACCTATCGCGCCGCCCACTACGGGCTGGGCGAAGATGACCCTGCCATAATAGATTGGCGGCGGCAGCTGACCGTTGCCACCGGTCATGACGTATGGATAGGTCACAATGCGATAATCATGGGCGGTGTCACCCTCGGTAACGGCGCGGTAGTCGCCGCAGGAGCTGTAGTCACCCATGACGTAGCACCCTACGAAATCGTGGGTGGCGTGCCTGCGCAGCACATTGGCTGGCGCTATGACGAGGAAACCATAGCCGCACTGCAGCGTATCTGTTGGTGGGATTGGGATCACGAAACCTTGAAGGCTCGGCTTAAGGACTTTAATGACGTACCGCAATTTATAAAAACCTACGATATAAAATACGAGAAAAACAGGTGAACTATGGCAAGAACCGAAATCGTCACTATAACGAATATGTGCATGATATATGATGGCACCCGCGTGCTTGTGCAGGACAGAAATGACCCACAGTGGCCCGGTCTCACCTTCCCCGGCGGTCACGTCGAAAAGGGCGAATCCTTCACCGACGCGGTTATCCGCGAGGTGCGCGAGGAAACAGGTCTTGAAATTTCCGCACCCCGCCTGTGCGGAATAAAGGATTGGACAAACGATGACGGGGCCCGATACATGGTTCTTTTCTATAAGACAGACAAATTCGAGGGAACGCTTACCTCCTCCGATGAGGGCGAGGTTTACTGGCTGGAATTGAGTGAGCTGAAGCAGCGCCCTCTTGCCAACGGCATGGATAAAATGCTGGAGGTTTTCCTTAACGATGATCTCAGTGAGCATTTCTTCTACAAAGAAAACGGAAAATGGGTGGAGGAGCTGAAGTAATCCACCCTTGAAAGGACACCCCTATGGATCAGAAATTTCGCTGTCCCGTATATAAAAAATGCGGCGGCTGTCAGTTGGACGTAACCTATCCCCAGCAGCTTTCATTCAAGCAGCGCACAGTTGCCACCCTGCTGGGTCAGTACCGCAAGGCAGAGCCCATAATCGGCATGGACGATCCCTTCCACTACCGCTGCAAGGTCAGCACCGCCTTTGGCTACTCCCACGGTCACGCAATAAGCGGTGTTTGGCAGTCCTCCTCCGGCAAGCTTACCCCTGTGGAGAACTGCGCCCTCGAGGACGAGCGCGCGGGCGCTATCGTTGCCGCAATAAAGGAGCTGCTCCCCGGCTTCAAGCTGCGCACCTATGATGAGCGCAGCGGCAAGGGCTTCCTGCGCTTTGTTATGATACGCATCGGCAAGCAGAGCGGCGAAATACTGGTGGCGCTGGGTACAGGCAGCGGCATCTTCCCCGAAAAGAAAAACTTCGCCGCGGCACTGGTGAAAAAGTGCCCCGACATAACAACTATCGTGCAGAACATCAGCACCGACAGGCTCAATCTCCTGCTGGGACGCGAGGAGACCGTGCTTTACGGCAAGGGCTACATTACCGACCGCCTCTGCGGCTATGATTTCCGCATCTCCGCCCGTTCCTTCTTCCAAATTAATCCTGTGCAGACAGAAAAGCTTTATGCCACTGCGGTTGAATTTGCCGATCTCAAAGGTAAAGAGACTGTCATCGACGCATACTGCGGTGTTGGCACCATCGGCATAATCGCCTCTGCAAAGGCAAAAAAGGTCATTGCTGCCGAGGTAAACATCGATGCTGTGAAAAATGCCCGCGAGAACGTGCGTCTTAACGGCATCGACAACGTAGAAGTAATCAAGGCCGACGCAGGCGAGTTTATGGCTGCTCTCGCCGAAGAGGGCGAGAAAATCGACGTAGTATTCACCGATCCGCCCCGTGCAGGCTGCAGCCGTCAGTTCCTTGCTTCGCTGGTGAAGCTTGCGCCCGCCAAGGTAGTTTACGTTTCCTGCAACCCCGAAACTCAGGCCCGCGACCTGCAGTATCTCACCCGCAGCGGATATAAGGTAATGAGAATTCGCCCCGTTGACATGTTCCCCTTTACAAGACATGTGGAGACGGTAGTATTGATGATACTAGACGGGGTGTGACTATGGCTTAGATAGAATAAATCGGAATTCGTCGGTTTCATTGAATATTTGGAGGTAACGAATGGATTACGCAATTGTACTCTATATGAATGATGAAAAAACAGCCATGGTTAATGGGATAATTAGGGAACTTGCACCCGAATGCGGAAGTGATTACTGTCTTGGTATCGTGCCGCATATTACGATTTCCGCCATTATTTCTGATGATGAAGAGGCGGTTAAAGAAGAGGCAAGAAAATTGAGCAAACGATTGACAAGAGGAGAGATTAAGATCGCGTCAATCGGCGTATTCAACCCCTTGGTTGTGTTTTTAGCGCCGATCGTTGATTCCTATTTGATCGAATCATGCCAAATCGCGAATGACACAATGCTAAAAGTATCCGAAATAGGAAATCAAGGAAGATACATTCCGTACTCCTGGGTGCCTCATATGGCTGTAGCTATGAAAATGGAAAAAGAAGGCTTATACAAGGCGTTCAAAAAGCTATCAGAGATATTTTCTCCGTTTTGTGCCGGAATTGACAAGATGGCACTCACAAAATGGGAAGAAGATAATCCGTATCAAGAACTTGCCGTGTATGATTTGAAGTAGTATTTTATTATCTTCAAATTCGCACTTTGCTAAGGCAAGCAGGAGTGTCTCAATATCAACGCTGTTGCCCCGCCTGTTTATAAAGTGTAATCTAAGCCACGAGGGTGGACGAGCAAACAGCGTAGATAACGGCATTTTTATTCACGCTATTGTCCCGAGACATGTGGAGACGGTGGTTTTACTGACCAAAAACAAATAAACATATACATCACAAGGAGGCACGCGCTATGACAATTTATGTAAACGCAAAAGCCGGAAGAAACGGAAACGGCACAAAGGAAATGCCCTTCCGCCGCATCAATGACGCGGCTAAAATCGCGAAAGCCGGTGACGAGGTTCTCGTATACCCCGGTATCTACCGCGAGTACGTCAATCCCATCAATGCCGGAACTGAGGATGCAAGAATCACCTACCGCAGCGTGGAGCCTCTGGGCGCGGTTATTACCGGCGCAGAGCAGCTAAAGAGCTGGGTTCCCTATGAGGGTGACGTATGGGTATGCCGCGTAAAGAACAGTATTTTCGGCGACTACAATCCCTACACCACCTTTATCTACGGCGACTGGTATTTCGCCAAGGCAAACAAGCATTCCGGCTGCGTTTATCTCAATGACAAGGCTCTTTACGAGGCTGAAACTCTCGCCGACTGCATCAAGGCAGAGGTTTATGAGTACAGCTGGGTACCCGAGGATTCCCTCTACAAGTGGTACACCGAGCAGGACGCAGAAGCTGACGAGACCGTTATTTATGCCAACTTCCGCGGCGCTGACCCCAACGTTGAGAACGTGGAAATCAATGTGCGCCGCATGTGCTTCTTCCCCAAGGAAACCGGCGTAAGCTACATAACCGTAAGCGGCTTCAACATCAACAAGGCAGCCACCACATGGGCACCTCCCGCCGCATTTCAGGACGCCATGATCGGCCCTCACTGGAGCAAGGGCTGGATCATCGAGGACTGCGATATTTCCAACAGCAAGTGCTCCGGTATCGGTCTCGGCAAGTACTACGATCCCGATAACAACCACTATTTCACCACCAAGTACGTCAAGAGCCCCACTCAGATGGAGCGCGACGCAGTCTGCCGCGGTCAGTACCACGGCTGGCTCAAGGAAAAGGTGGGCAGCCACATTATCCGCCGCAACAATATCCATCACTGCGAGCAGGGCGGCATCATCGGTCGCATGGGCGGCGTATTCAGCATTATCGAGGACAACCACATTCACCACATCAACAACATGATGGAGCTGGGCGGCGCCGAGATAGCAGGCATCAAGATGCACGCAGCCATCGACGTTACCATGCGCCGCAATCATATCCACCACTGCACCATGGGTATCTGGTGCGACTGGGAGGCACAGGGCACAAGAATCAGCGGCAACCTGCTCCATGACAACCAGCGCCCCGAATTTGCCAAGGCTCTGCCCGGCGGCATGATGAGTCAGGACCTCTTCGTCGAGGTCAGCCACGGTCCCACCCTCATTGACCACAACATTCTTCTTTCCGACGCAAGCCTGCGCATTGCAACTCAGGGTGTGGCTATGGTACACAACCTTATCTGCGGCTCTCTTACCGAGGTAGGCAGCGGCACCGGCTGGCGCTACACCCCCTATCACATTCCCCACCGCACTGAGGTAATGGGCTTTATGACCTTCCTCCACGGCGACGACCGCTTCTACAACAACATTTTTGTACAGAAGTGGCCCACTCCCGCCACCGTAGCACCCGGTGCCTTCGGCGAGGGTCCCGCTCCCGAGAACCGCGTTGTCGGCACATGGCTCTTTGACGAGTATCCCTCCTTTGATGAATGGAACTCCCAGTTTGATTTCAGCAAGCCCGCCAACATGATGGAGCTTGAGAAGGTTCATTTCGGTCACCTCCCCGTATGGTCCGAGGGCAATGTATACCTCGCCGGTGCAAAGGCATGGAGCAAGGACGTCAACGCTCTTGTAGTAGACAACACTCCCGCCGACGTAAAGGTGGAGCTGGTTGAAAAGGACGGCAAGTATTACCTCGACACCAACGTATACGATTTTCTCGGCGGCTTCGGCGGCAGAATGATAAACACCGAGGTTCTCGGCAAGGCATTCGAGCCCGAGCAGTATTTTGAAAATCCCGACGGAACTCCCATCCAGTTCGATTCCGACTACTTCGGCGACCATCGCGGCACCGAGGTTATCCCCGGACCTTTCGCCTGCGCAGAGGCATGGAAGACCCGCGAGGTATAAATAAAAAAAATATTGAGGCTACCCCTTTGGCAGCCTCAATGTCGCAAAGCTAAGGTGTAGTAAAATGAAAAAAGGAAATTCTATACTTCAAATCAAAAACACATTTCAGGAGAACTCCGGCTTTAAGGCATTCATACTGTCCATACTTATAACCGGTCTGTCCTACGGTCTTTACAAGGGCATGCTGGACAACTTCCTCGTTGAGGTCGTTGGCATGGGAGAAATGGACAGAGGCATTACGGAATTTTTCCGCGAACTGCCCGGCATCCTCATCGTCTTTATTCTTGCCGCATTTTACATGCTCTCAGCCGAAACCCTGTACAAGGCGGGCGCGATAATCATGCTGGCCGGTATGGCAATGCACGCGGTTCTGCCGCCCACCAAGGTTCTCGCCACCCTCGCAATATGCGTTTACTCCCTCGGTGAGCACATACAGCTGGGCATGAAGAGCACCATTACCATGCAGTACGCAAAGCCCGGAAAAAGCGGTGTTGCATTGGGTGCACAGAACGCAACCAGCCAGATAGGCACGCTTGTGGGCTATCTTGTCATAGTCCTTGTATTCTCCCTTTTCACCAAGGATCAGCCCTATACCGTATTCTTTGCCATCGCCGCTGTGCTGGCAGGTGTGAGCGCGGCATTCTCCATGCGCGTCACCGGCAAGAGCGAGACCGACGAGACCAAGCGCCGTTTCTATTTCAAGAAGAAGTTCAGCAAGTATTACATGCTCGAAATGTTCTACGATGCCCGCAAGCAGGTATTTTTTACCTTTGGCCCTTATGTTCTCATTCTCTTCTACGGCGCAAATGCAGCCATGATAAGCATGCTCTTCGCCATTTCCGCAATCGCCTGCTTCTTCACCTCCCCCATCGTCGGCAGGATCATTGACAAGCTTGGCTACAAGGTGGTAATGGTAGCCGACACCCTTATTCTCGTTATCGTCTGCTTCTTTTACGGCTTTGCCCACCACATTTTCCCCAAGGACGTCGCCTTCATCGTCTGCTGCGTCAACTACATACTGGACGCTATAATCTCTCAGGCCTCCATGGCCTCCAACGTCTACGTTCAGGACCTCTCCGACAGCCCCGACGAAACCAAGGCAACTATTTCCACCGGTGTTTCCATCAACCACGTTATAACCATCTTCATCGCCCTCTTCGGCGGCTGGGTATGGCAGACGCTGGGTATTGAGCTGCTGTTCATCGTTTCCGCAGTGCTTGGTCTTTGCAATAGCGCATACGCGGCAACCATTAAGGTCAAGAAAAAGGCTGCGCAATAATTTCTCGCGGAGAAAAAAAGACAAGTTCGAATATCGAACTTGTCTTTTTTCATTTCAAGTATTTTCTTTTCTTCTTTAATGTGTTAAACTATAAAGTACTCTCACGTTAATGCAGGACTTCTCTAATTATACATTACAGAGGAGGAACACAAACATGACACAAATCGAAAACATCACACAAATGGAAAATCGGCTCAACGCACTGCGCTCCGTCATAGACGAATTGACAGCCGCCGCCGAGAAATACGCGGCTCTGCAGCCCGATTTCGACCTTTTGAGCGAATATTACGGCAGCAAGCTGTGGTTCAAGGACTTTGACGATTCCAACGCGGGCAAACTCCCCGAAGGTCTCCCCTGCGGCGTACTTTCCGAGGACGCGGTATATGACCTTATCGGAGATAACAATGCCATGATCGACACTCTGCAGGAAATACTCCGCAAAAGTGAAATGAGCTATGAAATTTCCTGCGGCGCTGTGGTTTTCACCCGAATTGAGGGCGAGATAAAGTACGTCATAATCCGCTCCAATGAAGGCTGGTACGGTTTCCCCAAGGGGCACACCGAGGAGCTTGAAAGCGAAGAGGAAACCGCTCTGCGTGAAATTCTCGAGGAGACCGGACTGAAGGTAACTCTCCTCCCCGGCTTTAAGACCGTGGACGAGCACGGCATTCCCAACAAGCCCGAAATTATAAAGCGCTGCATCTACTTTGCCGCCGAGTACAGCGGGCAGGAGATACAGCGTCAGGACGAGGAACTGAGCGAAGCGCTGCTCATGAGCTACGACGAGGCCATGGGCGTATTCCAGTTTGAAAGCTCTCGCAGAATACTCAAAGAGGTAAATGATTTTCTCACAAAATAAGGTGATTCCTATGACAAAAACCTATGTTGCAAGCGTGCCCGACCATATCGGCGCATTTTTGCAGGCCAGCCGACGCTTCGCCGCGCTGGGCGTGAATATAACCCGCGTCAGCTACAACAAGGCCGTGGACTCCCACACCATCTTCCTTGATGTGGAGGGTACTCCCGAGCAACTTGCCGAAGCGGACAAGGAAATGTCCGAAATCGGCTATTTGCAGGACAGCGCCGGCGAGTCCAACGTACTGCTTCTTGAATTTCAGCTGAAGGACGAGCCCGGCAGCGTGACCCGCATACTTGAGCTTATCGCCGATTTCAACTTCAACATATCCTATATGAGCTCTCAGGCCGGCGACAGCGACTATCAGTATTTCAAAATGGGTCTGCTCATAAGCGATAAGGAAAGCGTAAACGATTTTCTGCACAAGGCTGAACTCCTCTGCCCTATCCGCGTAATCGATTACAACCGCTCCGAGCGCAGCTTTGACAACAGCATCTTCTACAGTTCCTTCGTAAACAGCCTTATTGAAGCCAGCGGCATATCCCCCTCCGCAAAAAACGACCTGCTTATCAATGCCAATCTGGCGATGCAAATGCTGGACGAGCAGGGGCTATCCCCCCACCGTACCTTCGACAGCATCAGCAAGTTTGCCGACATGCTTGCCAGCTGCCGCGGCGAGGCATTCTCGCCCCGCATCACCCATTACACCATTACCGATAACACTGAGATAACTCTCATTGAGCCGCCCTGCGGCAGCAACACCGCCATTATCCGCAGCGGTGACGAATATCTCTTCGTTGACAGCGGCTACGCTTACTACCGTGATGAAATGCTGCGCATCTTCCGTCAGCTTATCCCCAATTTCAACGAGATATGCAAAACCATTCTTATTACCCACGCCGACGTTGACCACTGCGGTCTGCTGCACCTCTTCGATGAGGTCATCTGCAGCCACAGGAGCGCCGTATGCCTGCAGATGGAGTACGAGAGCGGCGACGGATACCGCGAGCTGGGTGGGCCTCACAAGCCGTACATCGAGATGTGCAAAACCCTCACCGAGTACACCCCCTGCGACCCTGCCAAGGTCACCGTACCATGGCCTGACAGCTATCCCGAGCAGGGTGTGATACGTCAAGCAGGCTTCTTCAGCTTCGGCGACCTTGAATTTGAGGTATATGAGACCCGCGGCGGACATCTCCCCGGCGAGATAGTGCTCATTGACTACGCACACAACATTGCCTTCACCGGCGACGTATATGTAAACATCAAGGGTATGACCTCGGAGCAGCGGCAGTACAATCAGTATGCGCCCATTCTCATGACTTCCGTGGATACCGATCCCGAACTCTGCACACTGCAGCGCAAGTCCGTATTCCAGCGCCTCGGTTCCGGCAGCTGGAGGATATTCGGCGGCCACGGCACCTGCGCCGAATACGACCCCGCAAAATGACAAACAGCCCCTTGAGCCATTGGCTCAAGGGGCTTCGTTCGTTTACACATCGAATATCATTACATCGTCTTCGTCGCCGGAGCAGGGTTCCCAGCGGGGCAGACCGGAAGTATTGGGGTCGCCGTTTTTTATGAAGCTGCACCAGTAGTCTGTCATCACCGAGGACAGGCGGTAGTCGCCCGGTGTCATCATTCGCCAGCAGCGTCCGAGAGTGCCGAAGATATACCACAGCTCGGCAGAATGGAATGCACCGGAATCGTCTCCGGGCAGCTGGCGGTCGAAAGAGTAGACATAGGTTTTGCCGCCGTGAGCTTTCCGAACGGCGGCGAAGTCAAAGCAGCCGCGCCACAGTGGACCGCGGTTCCCGCTCCACAGCATTTCTTCGGTAACACCCATATCGTTCTTATTGCTGCCCAGCATATAGTCCACATCATGTTCCTGTCCTGCATCCAAACATGCATCGGAACCGGCGGGCAGGACAAAATTATCCACCACGGGGCCAAAGGGCAGACCGGGAACCTTACCCGACTGCATAAGGGCAATGGTTGTATTCATAATATCTCTGGGGCTGAGCTTTCGCAGGCCCTCGGCAGTAAGAGTTCCCGCAAGCTCGGAGAAAACGCTTCCTGTTTCTTCTGCCTCCGCCTGACTGCGGCACAGGCCGAAGCCGTTGCCGTATCCGCCACCGCTCTGCATTATAGCGCCGTGGAAAAGTCCCTTCGCCAGTGGTGAGGAGCAGAGCATCTGCACGCTCATTGCGCCCGCAGACTGACCCATTATAACAATGCGTTCCTTATCTCCGCCGAAAGCTTCGATATTCTCGCTGACCCACTTGAGCGCAGCGATCTGATCCATAAGACCGTAATTGCCGCAGCGACCGTTTGGGTCATCTGCTGCCAGCGCAGGGTGGCAGAGAAAACCAAATGCACCCACGCGATAATTTATGGTTACGAGGATAACGCCCCTGCGGCAGAATGCTTCACCGTCGAACTCCATCTCGGAGCCGAAGCCGTGCATGAATGCACCGCCGTGTATCCAGAATGCTACGGGGTACTTCTCCCCCGCTTTCTGTTCAGGGGCCCATATATTAAGATACAGACAATCCTCACTCATGGGCGGCAGGTACGCGGGGTCGGAGTAAAACTCCTTGCCGTAGAAGCTGTCAGGCAGCTGGGCAAGCTGATGTTCACGGGCAGGAAACTCCGTCGCCTGCATTATTCCGTCCCAGGGCTTTGGTCTGCGGGGCGCTCTCCAGCGCAGGTCACCCACAGGCGGCTGTGCGTAGGGTATGCCAAGATATGCGGTATAGCCCTCGCATTCTTTACCTACAAGGCTGCCGCTCTTTGTCTTGATTATCTGCATGATACGCTCCCCTTTACCTTAATTGTTATTTTTTAACAATATGATACAACCTTTTGGGATAAAATGCAAGAGCCTGCCGCTGCTCAGGCAGCGACAGGCTTTGACGCTTTATTAATAGATGCCGAGGGAGTGACCGCCGTCGATGGTAACGATAGTACCGACAACCTGATCAGCAGCGGGGCTTGCCAGATAAACTGCAAGAGCACCGATCTCGATGGGAGTACCCATTCTCAGAGTGGGAATGGTCTTTCTGATGCCTTCAAGAGCCTCGTCGGGCATACCGTTGAAGAGGTTAGAGTAGGTGTAGCCGGGGGCGATGGCGTTCATGTTGATGCCGTAGGGAGCGAGCTCCATACCAACGGCACGGGTGAACTGGTTTACGCCGGCCTTTGCGGTGCAGTATGCGCTCATGCCGATTGCGCGGCTTGCCATATCGCCTGCGTTGGAGCTGATGTTGATGATCTTGCCGCCCTTGCCCAGTTCCTTCATGTGCTTTGCTACGAAGAAGCTCATGCGGGCTACGCCGTTCAGGTCAACGTCTACGCAGTGGAAGTAGTTGGTCATATCGTCGTCCATGTCAAGGAAGTTGCCGTTGGTGCCGACGCCTGCGTTGTTAACGAGAATGTTGATCTCACCCCACTCGGCGATGATCTTCTCGGTGGTAGCCTTGCAGGCAGCGGTGTCGCCCATATCGCAGCGATAGAAAGCGAACTTGCCGGGGTTTGCTGCGCTCAGCTCAGCAACAGCCTTCTCGCCGGCCTTCTCGTCACGGCCGAGCATGATTACGTTTGCGCCCTGCTGTGCGAAAGCGGTGGCGATACCGAAACCGATACCCTTGGTGCCGCCGGTAACAACGGCATTCTTACCTTCCAGAGAGAAGGCATTAGTCATGTTGGTAATAGGCATTTTTATATTCCTCCAATTCAAAATTTATTCTATTGATTCCGGTTTCCCGGTACGATAACAAAGCTTAGCTGCGGTGTAAACCATGGCCATAAGCAGCCAGAAGAACACCATAACGCGGGGATAGTACCATGCGTAGTCCGTTATACCGAATACCATAGCGCCTGCTATACCGCCTACGCAGCCTGCACCCACACCCTTGAGCAGTCCGTTTTTTCCGCTGTGAAGCGTTGTGGTAACGCCCTTTTTAAGGCCAAAGAATATGGTGAGCACAAAGCTTACAATTGCCATTATGCCGGACTCAGCCCAAATCTCCATATAAATGCTGTGGGCATGGATAAAGGGGAAATGAGCCTGATAATATCCGCCGTAGTCAGCAATTTTCTTTACTGCAGCTGCACCAAGTCCAACGCCGGTAAGTGGGTGATCCTTGATAAGCTCATACATGGCGGTATAGATATATGCTCGGCTGTTTATGGACGAGTCACCGCCCACGAAGATTGTGATAAGGCGATTGAATATGCTTGCCGGCAGGAAAGGTATCATCACGATTACCAGCACCACGAAGAAAGGTATCATTCGGGGTCTGAGCAGCATTACCACGATTGCGATACTTACTGCAAATGCCAGCCACGCGCCGCGGGAGTATGTCATCAGCAGAGCTGCCACGGCAACTATAAATGCAAATGCGAAAACCACTTTTGTCCATTTTTTCGGTGCGTAAATGGTAAGGGTGAGCATAAGCGGTGCGAAGAACACCAACACATTTGCGAAGGTGTTGGGATTATCGAAGAAAGAATATACTCTGCCGGGCATTGTAGCGTTCAGGGAAAGATCGGTAAAGGAGCTGCTGGCAGGAATACCGATAACGAAGTTCTGATAGAAACCGTAAACGCTGCATATTATAAGTCCGGCAGCGCAGCCCAGCGTGAGCACATACAGCTTCTTTTCGCTGTCCACAGAGGACACGCAGGCCGCCACAAACAGTATACAGGTTACGAAGAAGAACAGGAAGCGGAAGCTGTCATCCGGATTCGGCGACCAAAACGCCGATGCCATGCATACAACCGCAAACACAATGGGCCAAAAGCCGATAGCGCCTATGTCAATACGTCCCGCTCCCCTGCCCCGCAGGCTGCCCAACCAAAGGAATCCCAGCGACAGCGCTGCCATCGCAAGGCTGTAGGTATTATCCCAATGCTTATGATGCACGCTCATCATGACCAGCAGGGACAGACAAACCACATATGGTGCAAATCCGCCAAGTTTTCTCAGTATGCGGAAAATCACACTGCCTTCCAGCAGTTTCCCGCATTTTTCGGATAGTTTACCGATAAGCCACGGAATGAAATTCACCACTGCGTCAATAACATGAAAAGTCACGCTCTCGCGCCATTTTTCGTCCGTGGAGCAGTTTGAAGCGAAAATATGTCTTACTCCACTTCCTTGGCTAAGGCGACCGAAGAAGTCCATAATTCCACTCAAAATGCCGCCCGACAGTGAGCTAACGGCAAGGGTCTTTATTTTCAGCCAAAGGAAGCAGATAAGATGATATATCGCGCTTTGGCGAATGAGCTTGGTCATTATCTCAGCTCCTGTTTCTGTTCTTAAAGTTATAGAGGGCGGCCAGCAGGCTGTACTGCTTCATGCGGATAAGGCTTGCGACCACGGTCTTGTTGCGCCCCATGCCCTCCGGCTTATAGGCTCTCACGGCGGGAGCGAAAACGCTGTCGCAGCAAAGGGCGCGGAGATTTTTGATCTTCTGCGCCTTGCTTGCCGGATTTCCGGGAGCGAACTCGTTGGCAACGGCTATAAGCAGCCCCGCCCACATGGTAGTATACTCCCAATCCGCTGCTGTGCTGATGGAATATTTCTGCACAAGCGCCTTTTTTATGTCAAATGAAACTCTGAATGTTTCGGGATAATTTTTGAGATACTTGCGGGTCACCGAGGCAGGGTTGAGACAGTAGCGGTAAAGCTCCTCGTCGGTAACTGCCAATGTATGTCCGAGGCTGAAATATTCGATAAGAAACAGCTCGTCCTCAAGATATGCACCGGTGAAACGTATTTTATGCTCCTCTATGCTCTTTCTGTCGAACAGATAGCACCATACAAAGCCGTTGAAGGTGGCTGCAAGTCTGTCGCAGAGCAGAGAGTGAACTATCATCTTCTCCGTATCTGTCGCATCATACCGTCCGCCGGGGATATGTGCGCCATAGGCTGAAAGCGCTCCGTCAGGTGCTTCGGCAATGAAATTACAAAGAGCGGTATCGGTACCGTAAGTTTCCATAGCCTTGAGCATTTTCTCATAAGCGTTGGGCAGAATATGATCGTCCGCGTCCACAAAGGAAATGAGCTCGCCCGTCGCCATATCCAGTCCGGAGTTTCTCGCACGGCTGACGCCGCCGTTTTCCTTGTGGAGTACACGCACGCGGCTGTCTTAGCCGCCCAGCTGTCGCATATAGCTGCGGTATCGTCCTTTGAACCGTCGTCAATGACGATAAGCTCAAAGTCTGCAAAGCTTTGAGCCAGTATTGACTCTATGCATCTTCCAAGGCAATCCTGAGCATTATACGCAGGAACTATAACACTTATGCGGGGCATGGCTGCTCTCCTCTCCGGATTTCTAATAAGATATTATATAATAGCATTACATTTTTTTCAATAAAAAAGCTGAATTATACGAGATTTCAGCCGCATAATAAGAGGAGTACGACCGCGAGGTGACAGATGATGATAAAAAAAACCGCAGCCATCTGCTGCGCCGCTGTCCTGCTGATGCTTTGCCTGCCAGTCGCTTTTGCCGACAATATTGTTGAGCTGCCCATACTGATGTACCACCACATTTCAACAGTTCCCGACCGCTGGGGCGATTACGTGGTCTCGCCGGAAACCTTTGAAAATGATTTAAAGTACCTATCGGAAAAGGGTTATACGAGCATAAGCCTTCAGGAGCTGATTGCTTACGTGGACGGCAGCGGCACTCTGCCGGATAAGCCCATAATGATAACCTTTGACGACGGTCAGCGCAGCTTTGCCGAATACGCACTTCCCCTTTTGGAGAAGTATGACATGTGCGCCGTAGCCGCTATCGTGGGGAAATACGCCGACGATTACACGGAGAGCGGCGACATGAACGTAGTATACGCATATATGGGCTGGCCGGAACTGTCATCGCTTGCCAAGGATCCCCACGTGGAGCTGCAATCCCACAGCTATGATATGCACTCCCTTGACTCACGAAGAGGCTGCGCCATGATGGCCGGCGAAGATGAGATAGACTACGAGAAAGTATTCTCCGCCGATATGAGTCTGCTTAACAGGCGTTTTGTGGAATATATCGGTGAGGAACCTATCGCCTTCGCTTATCCCTTCGGTATACGCAGCCCTACCGGCAAGGATCTGCTGCTGTCATCCGGCTGTCGGGCTCTTTTCACCTGCGACGAACGGGTAAATTACGTTTCCCGCAATCCGCAGTGTCTTTATGAGCTTGGACGCTTCAACAGGCCAAACGGCGCAAATCGCTATCAGTTTTTCTTGAAGATGGGCATAAGCTGAAAAAATCCTCGACAAAAGTCGAGGATTTTTCTTTATTTCTTCAGTTTTAAGCCCAACTGCCAGCCAAATCCGTACACTGCCTTGAATGACAGGATTATAAGACCCATAAGTGCATATCCGAACAGCAACCCGGTAATTACGCGGCGGATATTGCCGCTTTCATACGAGGTGAATCGCTGCACCGTTCCGTCAATTATCAGCGGAACGAGCATGACAAGCAGCACCCATATAGGCGGCATTGCAAAAAAGCAGGTCAGCAACGCAATGAGCATGCCAACTACCTCTCCTGTGCAGCGTGCACAAATGGGCAGTTTTTTACCTTTATAGTAAAATGAGCGGTCGTCACGGCAATGGCATCCGGTAAAAATGGGCAGCCATTTATTTAAAAACCGTCTGACAGCGTAAGTTATTCTTTTCAATTACAGGAGAGCGCCCATAAGACCGAGAGCAGCGGTAAGTACATAAAATACAACGCCGATAATAACGGAAATCAGCGCACCCTTACCGGCAGCCTTACTTGTTCTGGGCTTGGTATCTCTCCAAACGAGGAAAAGAATAAGACCGACAATGGGAATACAGAAGCCGAGCAGACCCCAGCCGAAGCCGCCGTTATCCACTACTGCGGGGTAATTTACATTCTGCTGAGCAGCTGCACGCTGATCTGCGCCGCAGTTGGAGCAGAACTGAACACCGTCTTCGATCTGCTTGCCGCAATTTTTACAGTATGCCATATTTTTATCCTCCTATATAGTTGTTTCTTTCCCTTAATATTATGTTTTTATTATACTCTATAACCTACAGAATTTCAATGTTATCTTCTGCACTGCATACAAAATGAGGCACCACAGCTGTGATGCCTCATACTGCTTATCCTTCGATAACCTTGATGTAATTGATAACGGGCTGATCCTTTTTGAGAACACCGCCGTTACCGTCATAATTCCAAGCTCTTGCAGCCTTGCACATGGCATCGACTACCTCGATACCCTCGGTAACCTTACCGAAAGCGGCATCGTCGCCGTCGAGGAAGGTAGAGTCCTCATGGACAATAAAGAACTGGCTGCTGGCGCTGTTCTTGGCAGATGCGCGAGCCATGGAGATAACGCCGCGGACGTGGGAAATGCTGTTCTCCACACCGTTATTGGAGAATTCACCCTTTATCTCTCTGTCGCTGCCACCCATGCCGGTACCCTCGGGGTCTCCGCCCTGAGCCATGAAGCCGTCAATGATGCGGTGGAAGGTCAAGCCATCATAGAAGCCAATGTTTACAAGGTCAATAAAGTTGCTTACGGATATGGGCGCTACGTCTGCATCAAGCTCAAGCTTAATGGTACCATAATCCTTAACATCTATCTCAACGTAATGCTTGCCTGTGAGCATTTCAAATTCCGCTGCCACCTCGGGTCTTGCAGAGGGCTGAGCAGCAGTTCCGTCGTCAGAAGTGGTGAAAGTATCATCATAAGGTGTTGTCTTATTGCAGCCGGCAAAAACCATAGCCAGCATTGCTATGCAAACCAGAATCATCAAAAATCTTTTCATAGTAATCCTCCATACAGCACAACTGCACAAATAGTTTTTGTAAATCCTCGCGCATGGAGGATTTTTACCATCATCGCCGGTTGCCCAATGGGCTAGGCAATGGGTTTTAAATCAAGATAGTGTGATTTCACGCTATCTCCTTTGCGTACTTAGTTCGAGGGTATTGTAGCATACAGCGCGGCATATTTCCAGCATTATTGTCCGCAATTTTGGAAACTATATGTGAACGATCAAGTTCTGTACCAAGTCGGCACCGGATTTTGCATATTATCGTACCAGTGCAGTACATCGGCAGCCTGATTCGTCATTGTTTCTATTTCTCCATCGCCGAAGGGTATTGCCCAAGGCAGCGAGGACAATGTGTTGCTGCTGATATATAGAGCAAGCAGCCGCCAGAATTCCATGGGCACATTGCTGTCGAAGTAACCGTCAACCATGCCCGATGCAAACCTGGGTGCAGCCTGCGCACACCACACGATGCGGTTGAACTCCTCCCACGGGTCACCGAAATCATTTCGGTTGAAGTCGATGATAAACAGCTTTCCACTTTTATCTATCATCATATTACCCACGTAGTAATCGCCGTGCTGATAAGTGCGAGGTCTGCCCTGCAGCAGATGACGGTTTGCGTTTATATATTCTATGAACGCATGTCCGTTTTCATATTTCAGGGGACACTCCTCATACATTTCTATTTTGCGATCCGCCTTACGGTTGAAATATACTGCCCAATCCTCGATACCTTCGGGTGCGGGAATGGAGTGTATTTTCTGCAGTATTTTGCCGGACTCATAACCGTAGCGGTACTGCTCTTCCTCCGAAAGCTCGGGCAGCAGTTCTTCGGCATCGCGGCCGTCTATCCATGTCTGCACGGAATAAACACCCTCATCGCATGTGCCGAACTCCAGCGCCTCGCACATGGGCACACCCAGCGCCGCCACGCGCTGCATAAGCTCAAACTCACTCTTTTTCCGCTCGTACTGCTCTATAGGCGACACTCGCAGCAAATACTTCGCACCGTCCGCAGTAACCGCGCAGTATTTCTTATCCCCCGACCAGCCTTTTTCCACCGGTGTTTTCGATACAAATTCAAATTGTGACATTATCTCACTCCTCTCGTAGTTTTCAGTTTGCTAAATTATATCAAACGCCACTATTAGCGTCAATAAAATGCAAAACGCCCGCTTTCCGTAACAAGACAGAAAGCGGGCATCTTATTTAATAATATTTAGCTCTTAGACCAGCTCGATGATTGCCATCTCGGCAGCGTCGCCGCGGCGAGCGCCAAGGCGCAGGATACGAGTGTAGCCGCCGTTTCTCTCGGCGTACTTGGGAGCTATCTCGGTGAATACCTTGGTTACTACGTCTTCCTTGGTGATGAAAGCAAGGGCGGCGCGGCGGGATGCAAGAGTATTCTTCTTACCGAGGGTTATCATCTTCTCAGCAAGGGGTCTTACTTCCTTAGCTCTGGTGATGGTGGTTTCCATTCTGCCGTGCTCGAGCAGATCGGTAACCTGCTGTCTCAGCATCGCCTTACGCTGGGCAGTAGTCTTGCCGAGTTTTCTTGTTCCAGGCATTGTTTTTCCTCCTCGTACAGAGTCACCGTGTCTCCACGGTATCAGTTATTGTCGTCGCTGGCGAGGGACAGGCCCATCATCGTCAGCTTATGGATAACTTCTTCGAGAGACTTGCGGCCAAGGTTACGGACTTTAATCATCTCGTCCTCGGTCTTGCTGATCAGGTCTGCGACCGTATTGATATTAGCTCTCTTCAGGCAGTTGAAGCTGCGAACGGAAAGATCCAGCTCTTCGATGGTCATATCAAGAACCTTATCTCTGGTGTTCTCAACTTTGTCAACTACGGTGGACTTGCTGCCCATAGCCTCGCTGAGATTGGTGAACAGGGTGAAGTGGTCACACAGAATTCTTGCAGCCAGGGAGATTGCATCTCTTGCAGTGATGGTCTTGTCAGTCCATACTTCGATGGTCAGCTTGTCGTAATCGGTCATGTTACCGACACGGGTGTTCTCAACGGAATAGTTGACCTTGATAACAGGGGTGTAGATAGAGTCGATGGGAATAACACCGATTATCTGCTGGGGAAGCTTGTTGCGGTCTGCGCTTACATAGCCTCTGCCTTTGCTGATGGTCATTTCCATGTTGAGGGTTGCGTCGGGACCGAGAGTTGCGATATGGAGATCGGGGTTGAGGACTTCGACCTCAGCGTCGGCCTTGATGTCGCCGGCGGTGATTTCGCCCTCGCCCGTTGCCTCTATATAAACGGTCTTGGTGCCTTCACAGTGAAGTCTCGCGATAACGCTTTTAAGGTTGAGGACTATTTCAGTAACATCCTCTTTAACACCGGGTATTGTTGAAAACTCGTGTGCCACACCGGCAATCTTAACGGAAGTAATAGCGGTACCTTCCAGGGAAGAGAGCAGCATTCTTCTCAGAGAGTTTCCGAGAGTGGTGCCGTAGCCTCTCTCCAGGGGCTCGATTATAAACTTGCCGTAGGAATCATCACCGGGGGTTTCAATACAATCTATGCGAGGCTTTTCAATTTCTACCATTATAATACCCTCCTCGTTCTAACGTGCAAAACACGTCTTAATTTCAGCTTACCAATTGTGAGGGTGAAAGTGTTACTTGGAGTACAGCTCGATGATGAGATGCTCTTCGATGGGAAGATCGATATCTTCTCTCTTAGGCATCTGAACGACAGTACCCTTCAGGGTGTTCTTTTCACGAGCCAGCCACTGGGGCAGAGTAAAGACAGGTGCATCCTCGCCAAGCAGACGCTTGAACATAACGGAAGATCTGCTCTTCTCGCGTACCTCAATAACATCACCGGGCTTTACCAGGTAAGAGGGAATGGTTACTCTCTTGCCGTTAACGGTGAAGTGGCCGTGGTTAACAGCCTGACGAGCCTCACGACGGGTCATAACGAAACCGAGGCGATATACAACGTTATCAAGACGACGCTCGATAGTGGTCAGCAGGACTTCGCCGGTCTGGCCGGGAGCCTTAGCTGCCTTTTCGTAGTACATACGGAACTGCTTCTCAAGAATTCCGTAAACAAACTTTACCTTCTGCTTCTCATTGAGCTGAGTAGCATACTCGCTCTGCTTACGACGCATCTGACCCTTGGGGTTGCGGATGGTATCGGACTTGGTTCCGCCGGTATAGCCCATGTAAGCAGGAGAAATGCCCAGAGCCTTGCAACGCTTAACAATGGGCTGCATATTCTTAGCCATTAGATGTTCCTCCTTCTCAAATTAGACGCGACGACGCTTGGGCGGACGGCATCCGTTGTGGGGGATGGGGGTCACGTCCTTGATCATCTGGACCTCGAGGCCAGCGGACTGGAGGGCGCGGATTGCAGCCTCAC
This sequence comes from Oscillospiraceae bacterium, assembly GCA_017513385.1. Taxonomy (GTDB): domain Bacteria; phylum Bacillota; class Clostridia; order Oscillospirales; family Oscillospiraceae; genus RGIG6375. Next base: position 19,784 of record JAFXFT010000121.1, read on the forward strand.
GTCCCGAACCGGGGCCCTTTACATAGACTTCAACAGACTTCAGGCCATGCTCCATAGCTGCCTTTGCTGCAGTTTCAGCAGCGGTCTGAGCAGCGAAAGGAGTGGACTTCTTGCTGCCGCGGAAACCCATGCCGCCGGCAGATGCCCAGCTGATGGCATTGCCGTTCAGGTCAGTGATGGTTACCATGGTGTTGTTGAAAGAAGAACGGATATGAACCGCACCTTTTTCAATATTCTTACGCTCGCGGCGCTTACCTCTGACGCGCTGCTGCTTATTGTTCTTAGCTGCCATTACATATCCCTCCCTTACTTCTTCTTATTTGCAATGGTTCTCTTGGGACCCTTGCGAGTACGAGCGTTGGTCTTGCTGCGCTGGCCACGAACGGGAAGACCCTTTCTGTGGCGCAGACCGCGGTAGCTGCCAATCTCGGTGAGTCTCTTAATGTCGAGAGCGACGGATCTTCTCAGGTCGCCTTCTACGACGTAGTTCTTATCAATGCAGTCACGAAGCTTTGCTTCGTCTTCCTCAGTGAGGTCCTTAACTCTGGTGTCGGGGTTAATACCTGTAGCCTTGAGGATATCAGAAGCGCTCTTTCTGCCAATGCCGTATACGTAAGTCAGACCGATCTCGATCCGCTTCTCTTTGGGCAGGTCAACGCCGGCAATACGTGCCATATTAGTCAATCAATCCTTTCGTTAGATACTCAGGGATCAGCCCTGCTTCTGCTTGTGCTTGGGATTTTCGCAAATTACCATTACTTTACCCTTGCGCTTGATTATCTTGCACTTCTCGCACATGGGCTTTACTGAAGGTCTTACTTTCATTTCAGAAACCCTCCTTAGAAGTTTTAATTAAAATGTTATTTACTTCTCCATGTGATTCTGCCGCGGGTCAGGTCATAGGGAGACATCTGTACTGTCACCTTATCGCCGGGCAGAATTCTTATGAAGTTCATTCTGAGCTTACCGGAAATAGTGGCCAGAATCGTATGGCCGTTTCCGATATCGACGGTGAACATAGTGTTGGGCAGGGATTCAACCACAGTACCCTCAAGTTCGATAGCGTCGGACTTTGCCAAGATTACGTCCCTCCCTGGATTATTTGTTGGCAGTGGCTTTATATTCAGCCATTGCTCGCCTTAATTCGGCGTTCACGGGTCGGTCGCTGATTTTCCCGCAGACCGTCGCAAAGTCGCCGTCCGGCAGGAATTTTACATGACGAAGGTTTTTGCGCTTCGGATGCTCCAGCGTTCTGCGCTTTCCATCCGCCAGGAGAACTGTCTTTTCCGTTATTTCAAGAACGAAGAAGATGTCTCCTTTATCTCGCCCTGCCAGAGATACGGCCATTCCATTAGGCTTATATGCCATAAAAACCGTCTCCGTTTATCGGCGTGAGAATTTCCGGTTCGTCCTTAGTGATGAGAATGGTGTTTTCATAGTGAGCGGAGGGTTTCCCGTCCACTGTTTCCACAGTCCATCCATCGCTGAGGACCTTGACCGCTGCAGTACCCATGTTAACCATAGGTTCCACTGCAAGGGTCATCCCCGGAACCAGGCGCGGCCCGTGACCGGCCGTACCATAGTTGGGAACTTCAGGCTCCTCATGGAGCTTTGAGCCCACGCCGTGTCCCACAAATTCACGAACTATAGAGAAGCCGTGGGATTCCACGTACGCCTGAATGGCGTGAGATATATCCCCTACTCTGTAGCCCGCGCGGGCGAATTTTAATCCTTCGAAAAAGCTCTGTCGGGTTACCTCGATGAGTTTTTTCACTTCGTCGCTAACTTCACCTGCGATAAAAGTCGCTGCGCAGTCGCCGTGGAAACCGCCAATATATGCTCCTACGTCTACGCTTACGATGTCTCCGTCCTTTATCCGGCGGCTGCCGGGAATGCCGTGTATAACCTGATTGTTTATGGAAATACAGGCACTTCCCGGGTAGCCGTTATAGTTCAGGAACGAAGGCTTTGCGCCTTGACTCACAATGAAGTCGCGAACAGCTCTGTCGATCGCCTTTGTCGAAACTCCGGGCTTAACCATTTCCCCTGCAAG
>JAFXFT010000122.1 GCA_017513385.1 Oscillospiraceae bacterium
CCCCTTGGCATTCTCGCGGGCAGCGCCCGCAGCAAGGTCATGGACGTTATAATAACCACCATTGACCAGATAACCATGAGCATCCCCGCATTCTTTATCGGCATTCTTGCCTGCTTTATCTTCGGAAATATCTTCGCCCTGTTTGTACCCGGCGATTTTGTATCATACAAAGAAAGCTGGGGTGCCTGCCTTGCGTACATGGTGCTTCCCGCCCTCTCCATAGCTATCCCCCGCGTTGCCATGACCGTGAAGATGCTGCGCAGCTCCATTCTCAGCGAGTCCGGTAAGGACTATGTGCGCACCGCTCACAGCCGCGGCAACCACCGCGTATCCATTCTCGTCCGTCATGTTCTCAAGAACGCTCTTATCCCCGTTATCACCTTCCTCGCCGTTTCCGCAGCGGAGATAATGACGGGCAGCATTATTATCGAGCAAGTATTCACCATCCCCGGCATCAGCCGCCTGCTGCTGAGCAGTATATCCAGCCGCGACTTTCCTGTTGTTCAGGCGATAGTCGTTATCATTGCGGCATGGATAGTTATCGTCAACTTCGTGGCCGACCTGCTGTACCAGCTGGTCGATCCCCGCATTCGTCTTAAGTGAGGTGACCTTGGTATGAAAAAGAAAGGCAACCTCTTCCTCTATATCGGCGGCACCATAAGCGCGATTATGACGGCGCTTATCGTTCTCGGCTTCTTCTGGACGCCCTATGACCCCACCGCGTTGGACGCCTCCGCCAAGTTCCAGTCCCCCTCCGCAGCCCACATTATGGGCACGGACAACTTCGGGCGCGACATTTTCAGCCGCGTAATCGACGGCGCAGGCGATACTTTTCTCATTGCTCTCTGCGTTGTTGCAATCGGCTGCTTCTTCGGTGTGCTGATAGGCAGCATATGCGGCTACATCGGCGGCGTTCCTGACCTTGTCCTCACCCGTGTCTGCGACTCCATCACCGCCTTCCCCTCTTTCCTGCTGGCACTTGTAATCGTAAGTATTCTCGGTAAGAGCACCTTCAATATCGTGCTCGCCCTCGGCATACTCTTTATCCCCAGCTTTGCCCGAACTGTGCGCGGCGAATTCGCCCGCTGCCGTGAGCTGAACTATATCAAAAGCGCTAAGCTCATGGGTGCAGGCACATTCCGCACCATGTTTATCCATATCCTGCCCAACACTTTCTCCGTACTGTTCACGGCAGTTACTATCGGCTTCAACAATGCCGTTCTCAGCGAGGCAAGCATGAGCTTTCTCGGCATCGGCATTCAGCCCCCCTTCGCCAGCCTGGGCTCCATGCTCAGCGACAGTCAGGCCTACCTGCACAACGCCCCTTGGTACGCCCTTTGCACCGGCGCAACAATAATCCTGCTGATACTGGGCTTCAGCCTGCTCAGCGAGGGTCTGCAGCGCAGAGGAGGTTGATTATGGCAGATATTCTTAAAGTCGAAAACCTCAAGGTACATTTCCACGACGCGGCGCCCGACCGCTTCGCCGTAAACGGAGTGTCCTTCAACATAAGCGAGGGCGAGATACTTGGTCTTGTCGGCGAAAGCGGCAGCGGCAAATCCGTTACCGCCATGAGCATAAGCGGTCTGCTCCCCCGAGGCAAAGCCGACGTAAGCGGCAGCATTACCCTCGACGGCAGCGAGATACTTCAATGCTCCGAAGCAGAGCTGCTGGACATTCTCGGCGAGGAGCTGGGTATAGTATTTCAGGAGCCCATGACCAGCATGAACCCCGTAATGCGCATCGGCCCACAAATCGAGGAATGCCTGCGCGTACACACAAAGATGAGCAAGGCTCAGCGCAAGGAGTTTGCGCTTGAGGCAATGGCGATGGCTGAGTTGGATGAGCCCGAGAAGATATACAACAAATATCCTCACGAGCTTTCCGGCGGTATGCTCCAGCGCGTTATGATAGCCGCGGCGATAATCAGCCGTCCCAAGCTGCTGCTGGCAGACGAACCCACCACAGCCCTTGACGTTACCATTCAGGCGGAAATCCTGCAGCTGCTGCAGCGTCTCAACAAGCAGTACAACATGGCGATACTGCTCATCAGCCACAATCTCCACGTTGTGCGCAAGCTCTGCAAGCGCGTGGCTGTAATGCAGCGGGGCAAGATTATCGAGGATCGCCCCGTTGAAGAAATCTTTAATGATCCCCGGCACGAATACACGCAAAAACTTATCGCAGCCATTCCCACAAGGGATAAGAAGCTATACTAAGGAAGGAGGCGTCCTTATGGAGCCCGTACTGGAAGTACGCAATCTCAACAGCTACTATATGGAAAACCGCTCTGTCTTTGGCGGCAAGGGCAAGCGCAAGCAGGTTCTCAAGGACGTTACTTTCGACATATATGAGAGCGAAATTGTTGGTCTTGTCGGCGAAAGCGGCAGCGGCAAGACTACTCTCTCCCGCACCATTCTCGGTCTGCTCAAGGACTACGAGGGCGAGATAATCCACCATTCCGAAAGCCCTCAAATGGTCTTTCAGGACCCCTTCAGCAGCCTCAATCCCGCTCACACCATTGGCTGGATCCTTGAAGAGCCTCTGCGCATACAAGGCAAGCTGAACGCAGCCCAGCGCAAGGCAGCGGTTGTAGAAATGCTTGAACAGGTTGGCCTCGGCGCGGAGTATGCCTCCCGTCGTCCCGCGGAACTTTCCGGCGGTCAGCGTCAGCGAGTTTCCATCGCAAGCGCGGTAATCACCCGCCCCAAGCTTATCATTGCCGATGAGCCCGTAAGTGCCCTTGACGTTACCATTCAGGCACAGATACTTCAGCTCATGGTGGATTTGAAGAAGAAATTCGACCTCAGCTGCCTGTTCATCAGCCACGACCTGAACGTGGTTTATC
>JAFXFT010000123.1 GCA_017513385.1 Oscillospiraceae bacterium
GACGATCTGAAAAAAGCATACCGCAAACTTGCCAAGGCCAATCACCCCGACCTGCATCCCGGCGACGCAGCGGCCGAGGCTCGCTTCGAGGAGATAAACGAGGCTTACGAAGTTCTTTCCGACGCCGACAAGCGCTCCCGCTATGACCAGTTCGGTCACGCGGGTGTCGACCCCAACTTCAACCCCAACGCGGGCGGATTTGGCGGCGGCTTCGGCTTCGACGGCTTCGGCGACCTTGGCGACATATTTGAATCCTTCTTCGGCGGTGGCGGCGGCAGAAGCGCACGCAGTCAGAACGCTCCCCGCAAGGGCGAGAACCTGCGCGCAGCCGTTGACCTCACCTTCGAGGAGGCTGCCTTCGGCTGCACCAAGGAGATCCCCATCTCCCGCATTGAGGATTGCGCCGATTGCCACGGCAGCGGCTGCGAGTCCGGCACCACTCCCGAGGTCTGCCCCGTCTGCGGCGGCAGCGGTCAGGTTCGCCGTCAGCAGCGCACCGCCTTCGGCGTAATGCAGACCACCGTAGCCTGCGATAACTGCCGCGGTGCGGGCAAGATCATCCATAGCCCCTGCCCCACCTGCAAGGGCAAGGGTGCAGTTCGCCGCAATAAGACCGTAAGCGTAAACATCCCCGCCGGTATTGACGACGGACAGACCATTTCCGTCCGTGGTCAGGGTCACAGAGGCAGCAACGGCGGTCCCGCCGGCGACATGCTGGTAACTATCCGCATGATGAGCCATCCTCACTTCGAGCGCGAGGACACCTCCGTTCTCTATCGCCTAAACATCAACATCGTGCAGGCCGCTCTCGGCGCAGAGGTTGAGGTTCCCACCCTCGACGGCAAGGTGAAGTACACCATTCCCGAGGGCACCCAGTCCGGCACGGTATTCCGCCTGCGCGGCAAGGGTATTCCCCGCCTGAACAGCAGCGGACGCGGCGACCAGTTCGTCACCGTTATTGTTGACATTCCCACCGGACTCAACTCCGAGCAGAAGGAGATACTTACACAGTTCGGCGAAACTCTCGGCGGCGGCGATTTCAAGGCCAAGAAAAGCAAGAAAAAGAAGAAATAAAATTAACGGTGAGCAGCCAAGGCTGCTCACCGTTTTTTTGTTTGGCACAAGAAATCTTTTGGCATAAGTGCCTATCTACTCATTGCGCCGGAGATTCCCACGCTTCGCTCGTAATGACAAATCTTTAATCCATATCGTTGTAGTTTACAGCGCCCCCCCCAACACTGTCATTGCGAGGAGCGAAGCGACGTGGCAGGGCTGACATAACCCGTCAGTTCTGTCGAGCCCCTTTCCTATTGGGCTCGACATCTCCAATGCCGGTCTAACTGCGCACCACAGTTTATATCGCTTTTATACCTTTTCCACTTTGCCTACCTTGGCGTTGGGCGAAACCTCTATCTGCTCCGTATACTGCACAAGGTCAATTTCACAATCCTCGCCGACGGCGACAATTCTGCCCGAAACACGGGGCGTGCGCACATTTTCAATGGCGATCACGTCGCCCTCAATGGACGTTTTCACATTCACCTTATCGGATCCCACAAAGGACAGCAGTGAAGAAATCAAAGGCAGGCGGCTTATTCTTCTACTGCGGCCATGGCGGCGATAAATGCTGATACGGCTGCCGCCGATACTCCCTATATCCATGCCGGAATCAAATGCAATGTCTATCTCTTCTGCGTTGATCAAACCGCTGCAATCAAGCTTGCCGTCTATTTTTACAATTTCCGCTTCTACGTCACCGTCAACATCGGCAGCACCCGCAATACTGATGTCGCCGTCCTTTAAAGCTCCCAAACACTCTTTAATATCACCCAAAAGCTTCAAGTTGTCGGTGCGTTCGGCGGCTTTGCCCGAAGCGCTTACGCTGCCTTTACATGAAAATGCCCCTGCAACACCAATACATCCCGCTTTTATGCTACCGTCAAAGGAACCGCTGCCGGAAACCCTAAAGCTTTCCGCACACTCAATGCTGTCATTGCCATCTACGGCACCCGAGGCGGAAAAGCTTTTGCAGCGTATAGGTCCGCGTACTTTTCCGCTGCCACTTATCTTTATATTGTCATATTCACCGGCGCTGATAACTCAGCTGCCGCTTATTTTCATATCCATGCTCTGTCCTCCTTACTTTCCAAGAAGTTCTTGGGTAATATCCCGCGGCTCTCCGTCGCCTTTATCCAGCAGCACCGCCTGAATGTCACTCAGATAAAATTTCTTTTCTCCAAACACGGTCTTTATTATCAAAACCGATTTTTCGTCTGCCTCCTCGTTGAACTGTTTCGACAAATCGTCCAACGAAAACTCGTCCTTTTGGCTCTGTATCAGTTCCACGCGCTCGCAAATCAGCTTTGCCGGAAAAAAGGTTTCCTGTCCGGTGACGGTGGCTTTCTTGATGAACCAGTCCTCCGGTATCAGTCCTTTTCGTTTCCAGCGGTACAGCGCACCGTATGATATGGCGTACTTTTCAAGCAGTTCCTTTTTCGATATGAGTTCCTGTTCCATATACACCGCCCTTTCGCGTAACATTGTTACGTGATTATAGTAGCATAACATTGTTACGCTGTCAATGGGGTTTTTTGAAAAATATTTTAAACGGCTGAGGCACGCCTCAGCCCTACATAGCAAATCCCCCGAACGGCAAGCCGTTCGGGGGTTAACTATACAATTACATACCTTTCAATGCTTTCAACTGCTCAAGAGATATTATGCTGTCGGGATGGATTTTATCCAAATCGCACTTGCTGACGGTGGTATTGAGGGCGCAAAGCTGTGTTCCCTGCTGGTGCTGACTTGCCGCACCGGCGTAGACGAATGCCAGCGCAATGCGGGTATATCGGTCGGTTATTCGGTTATTTTCATATTTAAAGCGCAGGCTGCCGGAGAAAAGGCGGTCGCGGGCGCTGAGCTCATCGCGCACCGGGTCGCCGGTGTCCAGCTCCCAGCAATGGCGCTCGCGGAATCTGGCAAGCTCCCAGTTCTCCAAAAATACGGAGCTTTCGCCGCCGTGAGGGCGTATCACCGCTCCCTCGCCTATATCACGCAGGTCGCGGCAAGGTATCAGGCTCTTGCCGTCGAAAAGCCACTGGCGCAGGGGCACATAGCCTTCCGTATATGGGTGGATAGAGGTTGATGCGTCAAAGCCCGCAAGGTCATTAGTGGCGCTGATCATAACGCTTTTACCGCTTCTGTCATAGCGCAGCTTGCATATCTGCCAGCCCTCCTCAAGTTCAGAGGAAAGGTCGAAGATGATTTTAGATTTCAAGGGCATTTCCGGCACGATATGCAGCAGCAGGCTGCCGTAGCCCATCAGCACCCGGCCCTTTTCGCTTACGTCCAGCGCCATTTGCGGTCTTTCATTTTTGCTAATTCCCGGCAGACGGTAGCGCACAAAGGAATCGAAGCGGATAAGGCTGTTCTGCAGATTTGCGGTCAGCCCCATGGTGCTCAGGGCGGCTGTGCTGAAATCGCACTCGGTGAGGTCAAGTCCCGAAAGGTCTGCGCCGCACAATGAGCCGCGGCACATTTCGAAAATGCGGCAGATATTCTTCGCCAGTACGCACCAGCGGCGGTTGGGGTGCAGATGATCGCGCACATCGTCCAGCACCTTGCTGAGCCCAGGCGACACGATTTTCAGCGTGGCGCGTCCGTTTTCGTAACCGAAAACATTCATGTGCTCCCCGCAGAGATGCGCCACGTGATCCAGCACCTCATCGGGCAGGTATGCGCCCAGCAGGGCGTAGTCGCCCCGCAGTATCCCCTCGTGGGCTCGGCGGGCTATGAGCTTATTCAGCTCCGCCGCGTTTCTTCCTTTAAAATCCATTGCGCACCTCCCTGCCTTTGATATTTTAATAATACCACCAGATAGCTATGTTTTCAATTTATATTTCGCTGCCTCCTCCATTAATTACCGTTGAAAGCCTCGGCTCAAATCGTTAAAATTGCCTTAAAGGAGGTGTTCTATGGCTCGAAAAATATTGTTTGCGTTGATTATCGCCATTTTTCTGCTGCAAACGCCCGCAGCGGCATCTAACGTAAGCGTATATGTGGACGGCGAGCCGCTATGGGGCGCATACATTGCAAATAACACAACCATGGTTCCCCTGCGGCGCTTCTGCAAAAGCATTTCTTCGGATTGCGCAGTAAGCTGGAGCAGCAAGACCCGCACAGCTTACGTCAGCGCCGACGGTCTTAGTATTACCGCCCGATGCGGCGAAGAATACATAGTTGCCAATGAACGCTATATTTACGTGGGAAAGAACAGTTTCATCAGCGATTCGGGAGTTTTCATGCTGCCTGTGCGAGCACTTGCCAAGGCGTTCGGCGCTTCGGTCCACTGGAATAATTCAAGCCGCAGCACCACCGTCACATCAGGCAACGGCATCATTGAAAGCGGCGCGGAGTTCTACGATGCCGACGCGGTGTATTGGCTGGCGCGCATTATAAGTGCCGAGGCGCAGGGCGAAAGCCTACGCGGACAGATTGCCGTGGGCAACGTGGTAATGAACCGCGTGGCTTCACCCGATTACCCCAACACCATATACAAGGTCATATTTGACCGCCGCGGCGGCGTGCAGTTTACCCCTGTCGCCAACGGCACTATATATGACAAGCCCGCCGACGTTTCTATCATTGCCGCCAAGCTGGTACTGGACGGAGCGGACGTGGCAGGCGATTGCATGTATTTCCTCAATGAGGAGATTTCCACCAGCTTCTGGATAACAGAAAATTGCAGCTATGTGATGACTATCGGCAACCACAGTTTTTATGTATGAGAAAAGCTCGGACTTTCGTCCGAGCTTTTTGTCATTCTACCAATCCGTATTTCACTTTTATTCTATCCAGCTTTTCAAGCATGGGTTCGCCGAGGAACCACAGTGTCAGCGCGGTTGCGCAGGCATGGACAAGGTCTACAGGGAAACCGGAAACATAATAGGTCAGCAGGGTTTTCCATGAAAGGTCATTTACCCACATCAGCGCAGAGGCGGGGTTCATAATGCCGCCGTAGATGACTACGGTAACCAGCGCGCCGAAAATCGCCATTGAGGCTCGGCTGCGGCGCAGGAGTCCCTTGCGGAACAGTATACCCGCAAGGAATCCGATTATGCCTGTAGAGAACATCTGCCAAGGTGTCCACGGCCCCTGTCCGAAGAGCATATTGGAGACCATCATAGTAACCGCGCCCACAAGGAAACCCGTTTCGCCGCCGAAGGCAATGGCTGCGATTATCACAATACCGATGACCGGCTTGAAATTGGGCAGCATGAAGAATGCGGCTCGGCCTGCTACACCGATGGCGCAGAGCACGGCGATTATAACCAGCTCGCGCGCCTGAGGCTTGCGTCCTTCAAATACAAGGGCGAAGGGCAGCATAGTTTCGATGACTATAAGCAGGGCGATGAAATAATACTTGCGGTTGCCGAAGAACATTGCACCCACGAAAATCGTCAGCGGGATAAGCAGCAGTATCATTACTGCGGCAGCTATGGTGCGCTTGGAAAGCTTGCGCTGATCCTTGCTTACCTGTACCAATCGCGTGGGCGGAGCCTTGCGGCTGACAGCGGCAGCCAGCACAACCATTGCCGCAATGAAGGCTATATAAATAGGTATCTGATCCAGTGCCGCGCCGGTAACACCGCTGGAATTGAGCAGCGTGGACAGGTCGGTTACGGAAATGGCCTTTATAAATGTCACGATTGCAACCAGACCGGCAGCGCCCGCAAGGAGCTTGCGCCACA
>JAFXFT010000124.1 GCA_017513385.1 Oscillospiraceae bacterium
CCCGTTGCTGCCGTTGAAAATCAGACTGTTGAAGGCTATGCTGCCGAGAAGCACCCCAAGTTCGAGATATATCTGGACAAGGCCGGCGAGTATCGTTTCCGTCTGAAGGCGACCAATGGTCAGGTCATCGCCGTTAGCGAAGGTTATAAGGCAGAGGCCAGCTGCGTAAACGGCATCGAGTCCGTTAAGAAGAACGCTGTTGACGCTGAAATCGTAGAGGAATAATTTGTAAATTAAAAAACAGGGCTCCGCGGAGTACCGTCGGAGCCCTGTTTATACGTTTGTTTGCGGTTGTTTACGGCGCAAAAGAAGTTAAATGATGAAAGTCATAGCTTTTTATGCAAAATATTTAAAATTGTTCTTGAAATTCATCAACTTTTATGCTAAACTTCTTTTAGCAATCGCGAATCCCACTAATTAATGAGGTAAAGTTGGAGGTCTTGCATATAATGGATATGATTGTTGACAGCAAAAGAGCAAAAATCCTGAAGATGGTTACCATTCTGCGCTATGCTATGTTGGCCGGAATCGTTCTCGTTTTCATTAGTTGGCTCCTTCCTTATTTCACTTATCCCGAAGCTGACTATGGTCTGAGCAAGGGTTATAAGGAATCCAAGAGCCTTTGGGGCGTAATGCTTCTCCCCACCAATTTCCTTCAGATGGAAAAGGTTATGGATGTTAAGTTCATGAGCCTGAGACACCTGCATGTAGTAGTTATCATGGCTATCGCCGGTATCATCGGTATCATCACCTGCGCTAACAAGCGCGGTATTGCCGTTAACCTGATGCCCCTCCTGTTCAGCGTATGGGGTCTTGTTGGTTACTTCAAGGTTGATTTCATGAGCGTATACTGCAATCATCCCGCTACCCGCATGATTCAGATCGTTCTTATCGCTCTCACCTTCGTTGCTACCATCATCAGCATCGTATACTGCATCCTGGAACTCAAGACCAGACCTGCAGAAGCTTTCCTCACCGGCCCTGGTGAATAATCAATATTGATTACATATCGGCACCGCATCAGCGGTGCCGATTTTTGTTTTAGTGCTGAGTAATGCAAAAACTCCCGAAGCTTGAACTTCGGGAGTTTTGTGTTTATCGATAGATTTACTTCTTCGCTACAGCCTTTCTTGCTGCTTCCGCGATATGCTCGGCATCAAGACCGAAGGCGGCAAGCACCTTCTTGGCTGCGCCGGAACGGCCGAACTCATCGTATACGCCGTGGCGCACTACAGGAACGGGACAGTTCTCTGCAACAAACTCGCATACTGCAGAGCCGAGACCGCCGATTACATTGGCCTCTTCGGAGGTAACGATAGCGCCGGTTTCCTGAGCGGCCTTGAGCAGCAGCTCTTCGTCAATGGGCTTGATAGTATGGAAATCAAGAACGCGGGCAGAAATACCCTCGGCGGCGAGGATTTCGGCAGCCTGAGCGGCCATCTGAACCATCATGCCGGTAGCGACAATGGTAACGTCCTTACCGTCGCGAATGGTAACGCCCTTGCCCAGCTTGAATTCGTAACCTTCAACAGAATCGGTGATGGAGTCGACGGCAAGCCGACCAAGGCGCATGTATGCAGGACCTTCGTAGTCCAGCAGTGCCTTGACAGCAGCGCGCATCTCAGGACCGTCGCAGGGGGAAACTACCATCATGCCGGGAATTGCGCGCATAATTGCGTAGTCCTCAATACACTGATGGGTAGCGCCGTCCTCGCCTACGGAAAGACCGCCGTGAGAGCCGATGACCTTTACGTTAAGACCGGGGTAGGCGATGGAGTTGCGAACCTGCTCCCATGCTCTGCCTGCGGAGAACATGGCGAAGGAATTGAAGAAGGGCTTCTTGCCGCAGGCGGCGAGACCGGCAGCTACGCCGGCCATGTTGCCTTCCGCGATGCCCATATTGAAGAAACGATCGGGATATGCCTTTGCAAAGCTTGCAGTCATGGTGGAGCCGGAAAGGTCAGCGTCAAGAACAACCAGTTCGGGATATTCCTCGGCAAGGGCTACAAGAGCCTGACCGTAAGCGGCGCGGGTGGCGATATTTTCACTCATCTCATTTACCCTCCAGTTCTGCTACCTTGGCGGTAAGCTCGGCTCTTGCCTGCTCATACTGCTCGGCGTTGGGAGCCTTGCCGTGCCAGCCGGCATTATTTTCCATGAAAGAAACGCCCTTGCCCTTTACGGTCTTCATAAGAATGACACTGGGCTTACCGGAAACGGTCTTAGCCTGGTCAAGAGCGGCTATGAGGGAGTCGTAATCGTGACCATCAACCTTGATGACGTTCCAGTTGAATGCCTCGAACTTCTTGTCCAGAGGCTCGGTGGGCATGACATCGGCGGTCTTGCCATCGATCTGCAGACCGTTTACGTCAACGAGAGCGCAGAGATTGTCAAGACCGAACTTGGCGGCAGCCATAGATGCCTCCCATACCTGACCTTCGCCCAGCTCACCGTCACCGAGAACGGTGTAAACACGGTAGCTCTTGCCGTCGGTCTTGCCTGCCAGTGCCATGCCGACAGCGGCGGAGATGCCCTGACCCAGAGAACCGGTGGACATATCAACGCCCTTCACGTGGCGCATTTCAGCGTGGCCGGACATGTGTCCGTCAATGGAGCGGAACAGCTCCAGATCCGCTGCGGGGAAGAAGCCGCGCAGGGCAAGAACGGGGTAGAGAGCGGGGGTGCAGTGACCCTTGGAGAGAACGAAACGGTCGCGCTCGGGGTCAGCGGGATTGGCGGGGTCGATATTCATAGTGTGGAAATAAAGAGTGGTGATGGCGTCCATTGCGGAGAAGGAACCGCCGATGTGACCGGAATTGGCTTTATAAACCATGTCCAGACCCATAACACGTGCTTTTGCTGCGGTCAGAGCGAGCTGACAGGATTCCATATCAACCTATCCTTTCTTTCAGGTGAGACAGTTCCCGCTGCGGTGCGCTGCGGGAACTGTACTTTTGCCTTTATTTAATAATCAGGATCAGAATGCGATCTTCTTGCTGATGTAATCAACCAGTTCGTCGATGCTTACGCGCTCCTGCTGCATGGTGTCACGATCACGAATGGTAACGCAGTTGTCTGCAGGAGTGTTCTCGTCGCCCACGGTGTCAAAGTCAACGGTGATGCAAAGGGGAGTACCGATTTCGTCCTGACGGCGATAACGCTTACCGATGGAGCCGGACTCGTCGAAGTCGACCATGAAGTGCTTCTGCAGCATGTGGTAAACTTCCTCGGCCTTGCCGCTGAGCTTCTTGGACAGGGGCAGAACGGCTGCCTTGAAGGGAGCGAGGGCGGGATGCAGGTGGAGAACTACGCGGGTGTCGTTCTTCTCTGCGTCAACAACTTCTTCGTCATATGCGTCGATGAGGAAAGCGAGGGTTACGCGGTCTGCGCCCAGAGAGGGCTCAACAACGTAAGGAATGTAGTGCTCGTTGGATTCCTGATCGTAATAGGTCTGATCCTTGCCGGAAGTGGTCTGATGTGCGGTAAGGTCATAGTTGGTACGGGAAGCAACGCCCCAGAGCTCGCCCCAGCCGAAGGGGAACATGAACTCAAAGTCGGTGGTGGCCTTGGAGTAGAAGCTCAGCTCCTCGGGGTCGTGGTCGCGCAGTCTCAGGTTTTCGTCCTTCAGGCCGATGGCAAGCAAAAACTCATGGCAGAAGTTGCGCCAGTACTCAAACCACTCAAGGTCAGTGCCCGGCTCGCAGAAGAACTCAAGCTCCATCTGCTCAAACTCACGCACGCGGAAGATGAAGTTACCGGGGGTAATCTCGTTACGGAAGCTCTTGCCGATCTGGGCGATGCCGAAGGGCAGCTTGCGGCGGGTGGTGCGCTGGACATTGACAAAGTTGGTGAAAATGCCCTGAGCAGTCTCGGGACGGAGGTAAACGGTGTTCTTAG
>JAFXFT010000125.1 GCA_017513385.1 Oscillospiraceae bacterium
GGTGTAAGGAATAATGCAATTTTAAATCATGTCATGCTGAGCTATGCGAAGCATCTCCGCAGCAAGCTACCTGCTATTCTTCCTTTAATCGGGAGATTCTTCGCTTCGCTCAGAATGACAGTTAATTTGATGAGTTCTTAACCCAGCAGTTTTTCCACCTTGGCGGTAAACGCAGGCAGAATACCCTCAAAATCAACGCCCATGTGGTGAGGAATACCTTCCTCAAGGCTGCGCGCCATGCTGTCGATAACCAGCTGAGCAGACATTTTAATGGCATCGTCGATGTTTGCGCCGCGAACAAGCAGAGCAGCGAGGCAGGAGGTAAATACGTCGCCGGTGCCGTGATATGCGGCAGGCAGGCGATCATTGAAGCAGGAGGCGGTTTCGCCGCTGCGTCCGTCCCACGCTACGTTGCCTATGCGCTTTTCGTCGGGGCATACGCCGGTGAGGATAATGCGTCCGGAGCAGAGCTTTTTAAGGCCCGCCATCAGCGCGTCGATATATTCCTCGCTGTGAGAACCGGGCTGATACTCAATGCCTGTAAGATAGCAGGCTTCGGTGACGTTGGGCGTAATGATATGAGCCTTGGCGCAGAGCTTGCGGAAGGCTTCAGCCATTTCCTCGCCCATACCGGCATAATAATTGCCATTATCGGCCATTACAGGGTCAACGATAATGAGCGTGTCCTCATTGGACACCATATCGAATATCTCGGAGAATATCTCACCCTGCTGGGGAGAGATCATATAACCGGAATAGATTCCGTCAAAGTCTATGCCCTCCTTCTTCCAATGGCGGGCAATGGGCAGCATATCGTCGGAAAGGTCGCGAACAGTATAGCCCGTGAATACGGCGGTATGAGTTGAAAGCACAGCGGTGGGCATGCAGGCGCATTCCACACCCGCTGCGGATATAACAGGAAGAGAAACCGTAAGAGAGCACTTTCCCACACAGGAAAGGTCATTTATAGCGGCAATTCTTTTAAGAGCATTCACTAGGATTCCTTCTTTCGCTTAAGATACCGGCATTATAGCAGGATTTTGACCTTGTGCATAGTGCTAATTTTCATTTTTCTAATGGTGTCAGTTATGAAATATTACTTTGCCCCACTTGAGGGTGTCACCCGCAGCGACTTCCGCTTGCTGCATCACAAATACTTCCCCGGCGCGGACAAGTACTTTATGCCCTTCATCTCCCCTACTCAGGATCATCTTTTCACTCCCCGCGATATGGACGAGATAGCGCCCGAGCGCAACGAGGGTATCAATGCCGTGCCGCAGATACTGGGAAACAACACGGAGCATTTCATTTGGGCTGCCCGCGAGCTGAAAGCTATGGGCTACAAGGAGGTCAATTTCAACCTCGGCTGCCCCTCCGGCACCGTAACCGCCAAGGGCAAGGGCTCCGGGCTATTGGGCAAGCTGCGTCAGCTGGACGATATGCTGGCGGACATATACTATGTCGTGGACATGGACATATCCATCAAGACCCGCCTCGGGCTTGTCTCCCCTGATGAATTCGATGCCATACTTGAAATTTACAACAAGTACCCCATCAGCGAGCTGACCATACACCCCCGAGTGCAGAAGGATTTCTACAAGCTGCCGGTCAGAATAGAAGAGTTCGAAAAATACGCCGACCGCGTGAAAGCCCCTCTGTGCTACAACGGCGACATATTTTCCCCCGCCGATTGCGCGGACATATGCGCCCGCTTTCCCAAGGTGGATGCGGTGATGCTGGGTCGCGGACTTATCCGCAATCCCGCTCTTATCAGCATTATCAAGGGCGGCAGTATGCCGGATAAAGCCGTTTTCCGCGCGTTCCACGATGACTTGTACGCGGTTTTCAAAGAGAAAAAATGGAGCGATAATGCTATTCTCTGTCACATGAAGGAGATATGGGCATACATGGATACACTGTTTATTGACAGCGAAAAGCCCATAAAGGCGCTGCGCAAGGCCAAGCGGCTCAGCGACTATTCCGACGCGGTAAAGGACATATTTGCGCATGATTTGAATGAGATGTAAAGTTCAGAAAGGAGAATGTATGTGAAAGCGAAAAAAACAGTCATAACCATTTTGATTATTCTGCTTCTGATTCTCGCAATCTACATTCTGCTGCAGCGTCCCCTTTGGACAGAACCTGAAATGATCTCCACAGTACGCGATCCCGAAAGCTCATTAACAGTTTACGTATACAAGAGCCGAAAAATCACCCGCGAAACAGAAACCTACCATGTGTCTGTTTTAAGCGGCTCTCGCCTCCCTCGCGGTGGCGGAAACATATACGAAGCGGATATAGCCCCCAATTTAGTCGCATGGAATCATCGCAACTATACTTACCGTTTACTTATAAACAACTATACTTCCTCTGGTATGACCCCTAAGATTTACACTCAGCGCAGTTCCATAAAAAATATACAGGTCAAATACAATAACGGCAACTAAACGGAGGTACACATGAAGCAGCTTATACTTATTTCCGGTCCTATGGGTGTAGGCAAGACCACCGCAGCCCGCGAACTTCTCAACAATCTTTCCCGCAGCGTATGGCTGGACGGCGATTGGTGCTGGGAGCAGGGCAACCACTGGGATTTTGCCCCCGAAAACAAAGAAATGGTTATGGACAACATCACCTATGTACTCGGCAATTTCCTCTCCAACCCCAATTTTGAAACCGTTATTTTCTCATGGGTGATGCACCTGCCCGAGATACACGAAGAACTCCTCACCCGCCTTGAAAATCACGATTTCGATGTATTCGATATTTCCCTTGTTTGCAGCAAGGATGAGCTGAAAAAGCGTCTTGCCGGGCGCAGTGATGATGAAGTGCAGCGTGCAATCGGATATCTGCCGCTTTATGATAATCTGGAGAATGTAAAGCTGGATACTACAGGGCATTCCCCCGCCCGCGTAGTCGACGATATTTTGCGGATAATCAATGCAGATGCGCCAAGGTGTATATTCTAAATAACAACTCAGCGCCCGACGAGTTTGTCGGGCGCTGTTGCTATATTTCAGATAGTGCCGGTAACCGTGAGAACACTGACGCCCGGAGTTACGCTCCATGCGCCGGTAGTGGGGTCCTGAGTTACGGTTGCGGCAGGCACGGTGATCTGACCGGGTACGGTTGCAAATTCACCGGTAGTCTCGTTATAGGTGTAGTTTGCCGGCTCCGTCCATGCTCCGCCGTTGAAGGTAACGGCAGTGATCGTCAGAACTGGATCGAATACGTCGGTCAGCACAGCGTTATCCTCGGCAGTCACAGGATTGCTGCCGGTATTCTGTATCATAAAGGTGTAGGTGAGCTGACCGTTCTCGGGTACTACCACAGGGTCAAGAGACTTTGTGATAGTCAGGCTGGGCTCGGTATTTGCGTTCACTGTTTCCTGCGCCACCACATCGGCACTGAGCCCGCCGCCGGATGCGGTTACGGTATTGGTAATAAAGCCTTCAAGGCCAAGGGGCGCAAACTCGTTTACATCGGCATCATAGACGATGGTTGCGTTGCCGCCCGCGGGAACATTTATGCCGGTAATCACCAGCGGAGGGCCAGCCTCCACGGTGGGTGCGGCCTGCAGAACACCGTTTACATAGTAGAGCACGGTACCGTCCACATAATCCAGCGGCACGCGGGTCTCCTCACCGAATGTGTACTCGCCAAGGTTATCGGTAAGGGTAAGACCGTTGAACGCGGTCGCGCCGGTATTGACTATGCTTACAACGTAGGTAATGCGGTCGCCGGGGGTATAACTGTCGCCTACGGCGGTTTTGGTCACGCTGAGAGTCTGGCGGATCTCGCCAACTGTTATATTGGAAGTGGTACTCTGTCCGTTATAGGTAAGAGTAGCCTGATTATAAAATGCTGCCATTCAAATCCTCCTTATTCTTCGGGACATCTGCCCCTCACCGCATTATATGAACGCCGAATAAGGAGTGTGAAAAAGAGTGCCGGAAAGCTTCCGGCACTCTTTTGCTTATCAATGATTTTCGTAATATTCGCGGCTGTAGGCGTAAAGCTCCTGCAGACCGTTCCAGTTCATTTCCTCATCGCCGCCGAATACGGTGGTGAACAGGCCGCCGCCTGCGCCGAGAGTCTCAACGTTCTTGCGTGCGTCGGCTACGATGCTCTCGTTGGTGATGGGCAGCATATAAGCGTCGAAGCCCAGCTTGTCGCCGTACTTTTCCTTATAGCCGACCATGTCATTGCAGCGTTCCTGCAGCTGGACGAAGTCAGCGCCGAGGGATACAAAACGATCCATAAATCTGTCAACTCTGCCGCAGCAGTGGAAGTCGATGTAAACCCCGGTTTCCTTAACGTGCTTCAGGAACAGCTCGGTAGGCTCGTAAACCAGCTCGTCCATAACGCGCTCACTGAAGAATGTATCGCGTTCGGTGCCCCAGTCATCATGATACATTATCATATCGGTGGGGAAATACTTGGAAATCTTGTCGAACATCTTGATGTGGAAGCGGGAAAGCTCCATCATGAATTCCTTGCAAGCCTCGGGCTCTTCCATCATTGCGATAAGACCCTGCTCATATCCGCCCATTACGGCGATAAGGCGCTCGGTACAGCCCTGACCGAAATCATAGTAGTTTATCTTGCCCGGGTGGAAGTTGGCTCTCTGCTGAACGGCCTCGCAGCAGGCCTTTATGCGATCCTCGCTAAGGTCGGGCCATACGATTTTCTTTTCCCACTCGGTGATATCGTCAAGAACTGGCTTTGCGCCGGGCTTGAGCATAGAACCGCCTGCATCGGGAACCCATTCCCAAGTGCAGCCAAAGAGGTCGACCCAGTCGCAGCGCTCAAGGAAGTCGAACTTCAGGTCGGGCAGACCGCTAAGGTCACCGCCAAGAACGTAGTTACAGTCGTTTACCGCATTGGGTACCCACATGGGCTTATTGCGCTCCGCCGCACGCTTGAAATTCTCACGGACAGAAATGGGATAATCAAAAACAGGCACATCAATTGGGAACATTGAGGTTCCTACGTTTTCAAACTTGGCACCGGGTGCCTTATAGGGAACTCTCTCATACTTGGTATAGCTCATTTATTGTCACCTCTTGTTCAAATTTCGTCAGTATGCAGGCGCACTCCGTTTGCGCGCAGCTTCTGCTGCAGCGCCGCCACGTCGAGAGCGGTAAAATCGCTGCCCAAAGCTGCCGCCGTACCCGCCGCCTCGCCGGTCACGGCGCAGGGTGGGATAACACGGGTTATATCCCACATGCGGTCGGTGGTGGAAATATCGCGGCCTGCTGCCAGCAGGTTTTTTATCTCCTTGCAATACAGTGTTCGGAAAGGCATCTCATAAACAGGGCCGCGCTTGCGCCAGTCGCAGGTAAGGCCGATGCTGTCCTCAAAGTGCACGCGCTCTTCACTGTCATCAAGGGTATAAGCACCTGCAATGCGGCGGGACATACGCACCAGCGGTATGGTGGACATGGTTACGGGCAGGTAGCTTTCATCGTCCTTATGGCGGCTCATAATATCATCGTACATCTTTGCGTGAACGTCCACCACGGACTTGCTCAGTTCAGCACCATCAACACCGGAAAAGCGGAAATTGCCGATGCTCTCTACCTTGATTGCCTTGTAATGGTCTCCGGTATCCGCGGTTTCGGCAAGCTTGGGCGCTTCCTCCTTATCGGGTACCACGTCGGCAAGGCCGAACATTTTGAGATGTACTCCACCATTGGACTGATAGTAATACCAGCCGGCAAGAGCATTGCCATTGCCGTGCAGCTCGGTGGGAGCACCCGCCTGATGGCAGATATCGGCATCTCCGGTGCAGTCGATAACGGACTCAACGGCAATAGCTGAGCGTCCGGACTTATTCTCCACTATAACGTGGGTAATGCGGTCATCTTCCACCACGGTCTGTGCCACGAGAGTACCGAAAAGTATCTTGACTCCCAAGTCGGTGAGAATCTGCTCTACACGCATGGCGAACAGATGAGGGTTGAACTGGGTCATATAGCGCTTTTCTATGCGCTCCTCCCTGCTGCCGCCGTCCAGCCATGCAGCGGGATAATTCGCCTCAGCGCCATGCTCTATGGAGAGCTTCAGCAGTTCCTCGGCAATGCCATAGATTACCTGATTACCCTCGCCGTCGCAGAGGGGCAGGTATATGGTGACAAGCCCCAGCGTTGCCATGCCGCCCAGTGCAAATTCGCGCTCAAGCAGCATTACCTTTTTGCCACCGCGGGCTGCCGCCATTGCTGCGGCTATGCCTGCTATACCACCGCCTGCAACAAGCACGTCGCAGGAGTCGGTCACGGGAAGCCTGCGTTCCCTTTCGATTATTTCTCTCATAGGCGCTCAGTCCTTCTTGGTTATCTCTATATAGCCCTCGTCAGCGTTGACCAGAACCATGTCGCCGGTTTCGATATACTGCATGGGGTCTTCTTCGAAATCAGTCATGGCGGGAACGTGAGCATGGAGGGCGCAGAGTACATTTACGGGGCTGGCTACAGTATGAACAAAAGCGGCGGGCTTCTTATCACCGAAGCCGTACATCATAAAGCCGCCCGAACCTCTGGGTGAGGGGAAAACCAGCACCTTGCCGGTATAGGGGACCATGAAAAGAGGATGGTTGCGCTCTGTGGTGCAGCCAAGCTCGGGCTTGACGTTGGTAAAGCCCTGCAGGGGCATGGGGGAAACAAGTGCCTCGGCCTCTACTACACCGGGCCATTCGGTTCTGCCTTTAATACGAATTTTTCTCATTGTCTTACCTCCATCCGCCGTGCCAGTGTCCGGTAAGGGCGGCATCGATACATTCGTCAGTGGTGCCGTAGCAAACCTGCAGTTTGGCGTCGGGCTCGGGATAGCAGCCGGTTACATAGTTTGCCTGCTTTGCGGTATCAACGGCTACGCAGCGCACGCCCTTGGGTACAGCGCCCATAGCCGCCAGACAAGCGCCGGACATAAGCACTACGCCTGCCTTGGCGAGAGTATCAACATAGCCCTGCTCTTTGGCAACGTTATACAGCCAGGGTGCGGTCATGACCCACATGGGAATCTTGACTCTCTTGCCTTCCATCTTGCGGCAGAGAAGCATAAGGTCAACGATGTTCAGGTGGGGGCAGCCAAGGTATACCATATCGACCTCATTGGTCTGGTGGTAGTTGAGATACTCATAAGCCGCTACCAGTTCCTTTTCACCGATAAGAGTCTCGCGTTTGGGAGCCTTGCCGCCCAGCGCCCACTCAACGGTGGGAGCCTCGGGAGTGCTGCCGGGGATATGATACATGGGAACGCCGCCGCCGGTATGGATAGCGGAGTTCAGCTTCTGATACTGGGTAGTGGTGGGCTTTGCAGTACCGGTAAGAACGGGAACGTCGCAGTGTACGTCGCAGCCAACAGCGTAGCCAAATACGTCCCACTCAAGGTCGGTCTGTATAAGTCTGTCGGTCTTTACAAGGACAGTGCCATAACGGTTCTCGGTAACGTGCATGCCATAGTAGGGTGCCTTACCGAGGAAGCAGGTGGCGAAAGAGCCGTCGAAATTGGTGCGTGCGCCGAGAACTGCATTGCAGTAAGGTATCTGAGAGCTTTCAAACCATGAGCAGTGCTGGCCTACGCTGGGCCAGTAGGTCATGGTGAGGTAGTTGGCGCAGGAATGGGTAGTCATCATGCCCATCTTGCGCATGAGGGACATCATATCCTCATGGAGCGCCTGCTCGTGGAACTTGGGATCGTCCTGTCTGTCCTCTTCCTTGCGGTACGCGCATACATTGCAGCTTTCCCAGCCGTGAATGGGAGCCTGCTCGGGGAAGGGCGACTTATTTGCAAAGGTGGGAATTTTAAAGTGGCCGCCAGCGGCTACCAGCTCCTCAAGGTCTTCCTTACTGAAGCCGTAGTGGGCGGAAAGGTCATTGCCGGGGGTGTGGAAATCGCCGGTACCATCAAGGTCAACAAGTCGCTCCGCGCCCGCTATATGAGCCATTTCAACTATGTATTCCATGCAGATGCGGGCTACCTTGCCCTCTTCGCCCTGCAGTATGCGTTTTTCCTGATCGGTAAGTTTAACTTCGGTCCAAGCCATGATCAATCCTCCTTGCCGATAATAACAACGTTCTTAAGCGCGCCCTTGGTGGAATCGATAAGGGCCTCCTTGATCTGGTCAAGGGTGAAGCGGTTGGTAAGCAGACTGTCGATATCCACCTGACCGGTGCGGTACATTTCCATGTACTTGGGAATATCGCGGCGGAGCGTTACACCGCCCATAACGCAGCCGGTCATCTTCTTGCTGAGCAGGAAGTCCATATAGGTGATCTCGTCGCAGACCTCGTCGCGGGGATGTCCGTGACCTACGACTACCATCTGACCCCAATCGCAAAGCAAATCCAAAGCCTGACGCTTAAGGCCCTTGCCTGCAACGGCGACCATGGAATGCTCCGCGCCGAAGCCGGTGATCTTCTTTACTTCTTCAACCACGTTGCACTCCTTGGGATTGAGGACGTGGGTAGCGCCAAACTTCTTGGCAGCTTCCAGTTTTTCGGGCTTGGTATCAATACCGATAATGGGGCATGCGCCAGCCTGCTTTGCGCCCATGATTGCGGAAAGGCCAACGCCGCCGCAGCCGATAACGGCAAAGCTTTCACCGGGCTTGATCTGACAGCGGTTGAGAACGGCGCCGAAGCCGGACATGAAGCCGCAGGCCAGCGCGGAGCCTATCTCGAAGGGAATATCGTCATCCAGCTTGCA
>JAFXFT010000126.1 GCA_017513385.1 Oscillospiraceae bacterium
GCGTCCATTTTCATTCTCCTTTTTTAATTGCAGCATTTGCGTTTTCATCAATTATGTGTTACGCTAAATAAAAACTTTTAATATTGGGAGGCAATTATGGAACAGATACTTAAATACCTGCATCTGCCGGAAATTCTCCGTTTTAATGACGGTACTGCCGTTACCGGCGCTGATTGGTCTCGCAGAAGATGCGAGATACTTGAGCTGCTGCAGGAAAACTGGGTTGGCAAGCTGCCCGCAGAGCCTGTGACTATCCGCGAAAGTGCCCGCGTTGGCTACGATTCCGACTGGGGTATGGACGGCAAGGCTCATACTCGAGTTGAGCTTGTAACTATCGAACTGGAATACGAAACCGGTGTGTTCTCCTTCCCCTTCAAGCTGCAGATGCCCATGGGCGTGGAGAATCCTCCTCTGCTGGTAACTATCGGCATGTCCCTCGAGGGCATATTCTCCGGACTTCCTCCGATGGATTTCGCTTCTAAGGGTATCGCGGTTGCTACTCTGAGCACCAACGACATCACTGCAGACGCATGGGGCTTTGAGGACGGAATCTGCAAGTACCTTTGGCCTGACGGCCACGCCGACAGTGACGCGGGCAAGCTCCTCATATGGGGCCGCTGCATGGGTTATGTAAAAGACCTGCTGCTGGCTCGCGGCTGTTTCGATAAGACCAAGGTAGCATGCGCAGGCTGTTCCCGTTTCGGCAAGACCGCTATGGTGGCGGGCGCATTCGACGAAGGCTTTACTCACGTTGTTTCCGTCTGCTCCGGCTGCGGCGGCGCATCTCTGCTGCGCGGCAAGATAGGCGAAACCGTAGAGAGAATTAGCAACAGCTACGGCTACTGGTTCTGCGAGGGCTTCAAGAATTATTCCGGTAACGAGGACGGCATGCCCGTTGACGCACACTTCCTCGCTGCCGCCGTTGCACCCCGCAAGCTGCTTATATGCTCCGCTTACGAGGACTTCTGGTGCGATCCCTTCCACGAGCAGCTTACCTGCATCGCAGCAAGTCCCGCGTGGACGGTTCAGGGCAAGTCGGGCTTTGTATATCCCGAGCCCAAGGACGTTGCACCCGGCCCCCGCTATGCCAAGATAAACGAGCGCTTCTTTGAGGGTGACGTATGCTACTGCCTGCGTGAGGGTGGCCACGGTATGCCTCCCGAGGATTGGGCAACGCTGGCAGACTTCATTCTCCAGAAGTAAACGATTGGTTTTGACTATATTTTAAATGACACGAATCGCTTTTTCAACATAAACAGAGAGTGAACGAGGAATTTATGGACTATTCTTCTCTTTGGCTGAACTGGCAGCCCATAAATGAGCCGCCTGCCTTTATGAGCGGGATATGCGCCCGCGTGCATTCTGCATCAGGCAAAGCCGCACTGCGTGAACTGCAGGAGGGTTTTGCTGCCATGACGGGTCGGCGTCCTGCGGATACAGCAGCGGGGGCATGTCTGTGCATTACAGAGACTGACGCAGAGGACGAAAGCTATGCTTTTATCCGTGAGGGCGAAACGCTTCGCCTTGAGGGTGGCGCGCGTGGACTTGTTTTTGGTGCGTTTGACCTGCTGCGCGGTCTTGCGCTTGGCAAACGTGAATTCGACGGTGCGTCCGCGCCGCGCTACAGCGTGCGTATGCTGGACCACTGGGACAACATGGACGGCAGTATAGAACGCGGCTATGCGGGCAGATCCTTCTTTTTCGAGGATGACCGCATACTGAACGGCCCGCGTATACGTGATTATGCCCGCCTGCTGGCGTCCTGCGGACTCAACGGCTGCTGTATTAATAATGTAAACGTCAAGGCCGAGGCGGTGCGCCTGCTGACTCCCGACCACTGGCCTGCGTTGGCCGAGCTTGCCAAAACGCTGGCAGAATACGGCATTAAGCTGTGGCTGTCTGTCAGCTTCGCCGCGCCTATGGAGCTTGGTGGACTTGATACCGCCGACCCGCTGGACGAGGCGGTCTGCCGTTGGTGGGAGGAAACTACTGCTGCGCTGTATAAGGCGGTGCCAAATCTGGGCGGATTTCTCGTCAAAGCTGATTCTGAGGGCAGACCCGGACCCTTCACCTACGGACGTACTCAGGCCGAGGGTGCCAATATGCTGGCACGTGCGCTGGCGAAGCAGGGCGGCAAGCTGCTGTGGCGCTGCTTCGTGTATAACTGCACGCAGGACTGGCGCGACACAAAAACCGACAGGGCAAGGGCACAGTGTGACCACTTCGCGCCGCTGGACGGACAGTTTGACGACAATGTGCTGCTGCAGATAAAGAACGGCCCCGTAGATTTTCAGGTGCGCGAGCCTGTTTCACCGCTGTTGGGACGGCTGGAGCATACCAATTCCATAATAGAATTTCAGATAACACAGGAGTATACCGGGCAGCAGAAACACCTTTGCTATCTTATCCCGATGTTCAAGGACATACTGGACTTCCGGCTTTGCCACAGGGCAGAGAACGACAGCGTTGCGGAAACCGTCAGCGCGGTCTGCGCCGTTTCCAATATGGGACGTGACTATAACTGGACGGGGCATGATCTTGCAGGTGCAAACCTTTACGGATTTGGCCGCCTGAGCTGGGATCCCGCACTCTCGGCAGAGGAAATAGCCCGCGAGTTTATCCGGCTTGCGCTGGGTGACGACGAACGCATAATTGCTGAGGTTCTGCCCATGCTGATGCGCTCCCGCGAAGTCTACGAACAGTACACCGCACCGCTGGGCATTGGTTGGATGGTAAATCCGGGACATCATTACGGCCCGAATCCCGACGGCTACGAATATGACCGCTGGGGAACCTACCACCGCGCCACAAATACTGCCATCGGCGTTGAGCGAGGCCCGAATGGTACCGGCTATACCGAGCAGTATCGTAAGCCACTGAGCGACATGTATGCCGACGTAGCAAGCTGCCCCGAGGAACTGCTGCTGTTTTTCCATCGGGTGAATTACGATTACGTGATGCGCGACGGCAGAACGCTTATTCAGCGCATTTATGACGACCACTTCGCGGGCTATGAAGCTGCGGAGGAATTTGCACAAAGCTGGGATAGACTTGAAGGGCTGCTGCCGGAGGATTTGTTCAGCAGGGTGCAGGAGCGCTTTGCAGAGCAGCTGCGCAGCGCACGGGAGTGGCGCGATATAATCAATTCGTGGTTTTACCGCCGCAGCGGTATCCCCGACATCCATGGTAGAGAACTATATTGATGCAAACGACGGTCGAAAGACCGTCGTTTTTTCGCAAATGTCAAAGTCCGGCATGGCAATATTACCCTTTTATTACAATCGGCTCATAAATATTGACGCTGGCGCGGAAATGGTTTATTCTGCAAATGCAAAGGGAAAAAAGCACTGCGGGCTAAGA
The DNA here is from genome assembly GCA_017513385.1 of Oscillospiraceae bacterium. Lineage (GTDB taxonomy): Bacteria > Bacillota > Clostridia > Oscillospirales > Oscillospiraceae > RGIG6375. The sequence continues at coordinate 3,361 of JAFXFT010000126.1, forward strand.
CCCGCACAAAACATGCGTAATGTTACACTAATGTTACAATGCGCATGTTGGAGTTGGCGAAAAATTATTAAAAGGCTTCTCCCTTGGGGAGAAGCTGTCAACGAAGTTGACTGATGAGGGTCCGCGTAAGCGGCAAAATGGCAGAAAAACTATATTTGCGGCACTTTGTGCCGTCCCCTCATCCGTCGCTGCGCGACACCTTCCCCTCCAGGGGGAAGGCTGTTTGCACCACCCGTACCCTGTAACAAAACGCGCTAAAACCTTGTGTAATGTTTCACTAATGTTACAATTGGCTGATATACATTGACATTGTTGCGCGTTTTGAGTATTATGCAAATGCAAATGATGCTGGCATAGTTTCGCCGATGCTCTTTGCGAGCGCGCTCCGAGGCGCGCAAGACCTTTAATTTGGTATAACCGTTTGATGGTTGGCCTCGGAATTCCAAATCATCAAGCGTTTGTACATATTTCGGGCACTCCCCGTGAGTGTACTATTTTGAAGGAGGAGTTTCACTATGAAGACTCTCAAGAAGATCCTCTCTGTTGTTCTCGTAGTCGCAATGCTCGCAAGCATGCTCATCGTTGGCGCTGCTGCAGCTGAGACTGAGAAGACCAACTACGAGGAAGCCGCTGCCGTAGTTATCGGCCTCGGCATCATCGAGGGTGACGAGACTGGTTATAACTTCCAGGGCGAACTCACCCGTGAGCAGGCTGCTAAGATCGTTACTTACATGCTGCTCGGCAAGTCCACCGCAGAATCCCTCAAGGTTTCTGCAGCTCCCTTCGCAGACGTTGCAGCTAACCGCTGGTCTGCTCCCTACATCGCATACCTGAAGGGTCAGGGCATCGTATCCGGTGTTTCCGCTACCGAGTTCGATCCCACCGCTCCCGTAACCGGCGTTCAGCTAGCCAAGATGATGCTAACCGCTGTTGGCTACAATGCAAACGGCGAGTTCGAGGGTGATGTTACCAGCGCATGGGACATCAACATTCTTGCTGCTGCCAACGACAACGATGTTTTCGAGGGCACCCTCACTGCTGACCTCACTGCTCCCGCAACCCGTGAGGAAGCTATGCTCTACATGTTCAACACCCTGACCAAGGTTCCCGTTGTTAAGTACAACAAGACCTTCGAGTCCTACTACACCGGCAAGAGCGCTCTTGATCCCGTTGACACTGCTAACTTCGATGCAGCTGACGAGACCACCGCTTATGGTTACACCCTTGCTTGGACCAAGTATGAGCTGATCCAGACCGCTACCGGCGCTGACGATTTCGGTCGTCCTTCCGTTTCCTGGACCGCTGACAACGTAGAGATCGCTGAAGATGTTGCTGTTGCAGTACCTGACTATGTTCTCTATGGCGGCGTAAACTCCGCTACCCTGTACACCACCCTCGGCAAGGCCGTTGTTAAGAACATTAACGACAACGCCGGCGCTTACAATGCTGTTTATGAGAACGGCGACGCTGTTGTTATGGTTTGGGCAGAAATCAAGGCTGGCGTAACCGGCACCAATGCAATTGCATCTACCGGCGCTACCACCGAGCTTTACCTCGACTATGAAGATGGCAACTACTACCTCACCGCTGTTGTTTACTACGAGCAGATCGGTCAGGTCAGAAAGGTTGACACCACTAACAACACCATGACCATCAATGGCGCTGTTGCTCCTGTTGACGGCGATGTTATCGACATCACCGGCTACGAGAAGGGCGACTGGGTTGTTTACACCGAAGGCAAGTACGAAGTTGCTTCCGTTCGTCCCGCTGAGTCCGTTGTTGGCGAATACACCGCTTCCAGCATGTTCACCGGTTACACCATCGGTGGCGTAAACTACTTCTTCGCTGAGAAGTTCAATACCAGTGCATCTGATGCTACCGCTGGTACCATCGTAACCGGCACTACCTATGAACTCTACCTCGACTCTCAGAACAACATTCTGATGGTTAAGAACTATGATGGCGAAGATGCTACCAACGCATATCAGTATGTATACGTTAACGGCATTGATTGCCAGGCATTTGCTCCTACCCTCATCGATGGCAAGGATGCAGCTGTTGTTGTTTCCTCTGTAAGCATTGATGGCGGCGCTGCAGTTTCCAACTATGCTCTCAAGTATACCGCCGCTCTTGGCTACTACTTCACCTTCGACGGTGCTAAGTACTCTGTCACCGCTGACGGCTATGTAAAGCTTAACAACACTGGCGCTCCCATTGATATCACCACTCTCCTCGCTAACGGCTGGTACACCATCACCACCGACGAGAACGGTGCTATTGCACTGAGAAGCCTCGCTACCAACAGCTATGCAAATGATGTTGACGGCGTAACTCTCGTTGCTAACAGAAACACCATTGCTTCCACCGGTTATACCGCTAACAGCGCTACCGTTCTGACCTTCGTTGACGCTTGGGGTACCACCCTCAGCTTCACCGGCATTGCAAACTTCCCTGTTGACAATCCTGTTACCGCTGAAGACGGCGTTCTGATTCTCCACGGCATGGACAGCACCGTTGCTAAGGAAATCGTTATCTACACCGGCTATGCTCCTGTTGGTGCAACCACTACTTACGGTTTCGTTATAATGTCCATGTCCAGCACTACTACCACCACCACCTACATGGTATATGTTGATGGCGTAGCACAGTTCATTACCATTGAGGGTGCTCTTCCCACCATGGGTATGTATGAGGTAGTTGTTGTTGAAAACACCGCAGGTGTTTACACTCTTACCCCCGTAAGCACTCTCACTCCCGATCCCGCTGTAACTTGGACTGGCGGTATGTTCTTCGCTATGACCGAGACCAATGCTATTATTTGGCGTGAGGAAGCAACCATCGCCAACGTTGATGACAACTTCTTCCAGACTGTTGCTATCGACGCTGTTGCTGGCAGCCTCGTAAATCCCAATGGCACTGAGCCTGCAGATGATTGGGCAGATACCAACGTAAAGGTATGGCATGATTATTGGGAGAGCTCCATGAATGCTATGTCTCCTGGTGCTGGCGCTGCCTTCGCAGATCCCGGCGCATATGATGTTGCTTCTGCTACCTACTACTATGATGATGATACCATCATCTACAACTGCGTAACCGGCGGCATTGCTACCGAGCTCAATGAAGGCGATTGCTTCATGGCTAAGGTTGTAACTGACAATGCAGCTTGGGCTGGCGTAAACTACTGCGAGTACATCTGGATCGTTGGCTAATCTTTGATTAGACAATCTTACAGATAATTAGCAAGTAGCTAAACAAACAATTACCGCCCCGGATTTTTCCGGGGCGGTTTTGTTATGCCCAAAACCCCAAAACAACCAACGCGGATTATAAAATTAAAGGTTAGCCTTCCCCTTGAGGGGAAGGGGGACCGCTTGCGGTGGATGAGGTGTATGCAGTGCACCGATTTTATTGCTGATCTGAAATAAACTGCGGAGATTCTTCGCTGCGCTCAGAATGACGTGGTTTTAGGTGGTGAGTATTATCGCCATTGCGGTAATGCACCGACAATTTTATTCGCTGACGCGAATCCCCTCATCAGGCGCTCCGCGCCAGCTTCCCCTCCAAAGGGGGAAGCCTAACCGTGTTTTTACATTGTTGCAACGAACACCGCAGATTGCAAAATAAACTTCGTAGGGAACGCTCTTGAACGTTCCGCTTGTGAATGCATTTCCGGCAGTAATGTAAAAACGGAATGGTCAAGACCATTCCCTACGAATATGTTTCACGCTTTGTGCTGTAACAGCCAACGCGCAGCACAAAAAGCACCCCGTCATTCAGAGGGCGCAGCCCGAAGAATCCCCCATATAGGCGCAGGCGTTATCGTTACTGCGCACCATTCAACCGTGGGATTCCTCGCAGGCTCGGAATGACGAGTGTGGGTATATGATGCGCATGGTTTTCAACCGATAAATCCACAGGGTACTTGTAGGGAACAGGCCTGCCTGTTCCGTTTGTGACGATATTGCCGGCAGTAAACTGACGTATGCGGAATGGACAGGCCCATTCCCTATGGTCTTGTTTGTATTTTGCATTGTAACGAGCATGCGGGACACCCCAAACCATGTCATTCCGAGCGAAGCGTGGGAATCTCCAGCGTATAGATCACCTGCGCGGTAAAATTCGAAGCTGGAGATTGCCGCGTCGCTTCGCTCCTCGCAATGACAAAACTTTTAGGTTATATCGTTTTATTGTTACTGCGGTGGTTATCGATACGCCTCGGCTGAGGCGCGCCTCAGCCCTACGTTCAAGGAATGAAGTTAAATCAACATTGTAGGGCAGGAGGGCGTGCCCCTGCCGCCGAACCGCACTGCGATAACTGACATTCTTATTCGCTGGCGCACAGCGCCCCCCCATCAGGCGCTGTGCGCCAGCTCTCACCATCAAGAAAAGGGGAAGCCTAATCATGTTTTTTGACGCGGTAACAACCAATACACTGCGCCAAAACTCAAGTAAATAGCGGTAAATTCCCGAATTCTCTTTACTTTATTTCAAATTGCGGTATAATAACATGATACAATCGATTAATTATGCTTACATTTTGCATTGGAGGCATGTAGATAATGGCTAAGAGAAGAAAACCTGCGAAAGGTTCTTTTGGTTTGGCGGTACCTGTTATTATGGCGATAGTGCTCTTCTTTGTGATGTGCTTCGCTTATTCAGACACGGTCAAAGTAACCGCGATAATACTTATGGCGCTCACTTTGGTGGTTGGCGCGATCCGATTCGGAGTCCTGCGTGACAGCATTCAGCTGCCTCTTATTCTACTTATGGCGATAACTGCAATGGGCTGCATTTCTGCATTCTATGCGGCGGCGGGTAAATTTGCACTGAAGGAATCGCTGGCGCTGATGGTGGCACTGTGCTCCACTCTGCTTCTGCTGTGCGTGTTTAACGAGAAGGACATGAGCAGAGCTCGCAAGATAGGCACTGTGTTGGAATTTGCTGCTGCACTGTCGGCAATATTCAGTATTGATCTAATTTCCACTCGTTTTCTGTCCGACCCTCTGCTCTCTTTCCTTGAGCAGTATTCCGGAGTGTATAGAAACCTTCCCGGTGTAGAAGTTGGCAGCCGTATGCTCTCAATTTTCAATACCCCTAATGCCTACGCCGGTGTTGCGGGTATTGGAGTGCTGCTGGGACTGAGCCTTACGCTTTCTGCTGTAGGCCGCAAAGAGCGCCGTTTCCATCTCTGCTGCCTGTATGCAAACTCTGTGGGTTTCGTGCTGGCATTCAGTATGGGTGCCACCGCATCTATTGCGCTGGCTTTTGTGGTTTATCTGCTCATCGAAAGCAAGGAACGCCGCGGAGAACTGCTGCTCCTTATGGTCAAGACCCTCATACTTGCCGCTGTGGCTATGGCGCTGTGTTCCGCAACCGCATTTGATAAGTGGGACGGCATACAGCCTGTTCCGCTGCTCAGCCTTATTGCAGGTGCTGTGTTGCTCTGTCTCGCCGACCGGTATGTTGGCCGCTCTCTCGGCGAGAAGCTTCGTGATAAGAGCAAGCTTATTTTCATCTGCATTGCCGCACTGATAGTGCTTGCGCTGGTCTTTGCACTGGTGGCGTACAATGTGACCGGTGCGGTGGATATGGCTGCCGGTGAGGCACTGCGCCGAGCAGCATATCCCGAACCCGGCGAGTATACTCTGGCTGTTGAGGGCGGTTACGGTGTGAATGTTGTTGTGACCAGTCAAAACAGACAGGACACCATGATGCACACGAACACAGTGATATATAACGGACCTGTGGCCGATGCAGTCTTTGTTGTCCCCGAGGACAGCTTGGTAGTGTATTTCGACTTTGCCGCTACCGGAAACACTACACTTGAAAGTGTTGAATACATTGGCACAGCAGATACCGGTAGGGTGCCACTGAATTACCCCTTGCTGCCCGACTTTATCTCCAACCGTTTGCAGGGTTTGTTCGCAAATCAGAACGCAATTCAGCGTACCATTTTCTTCGAGGACGGTATAAAGCTGTTTAAAACCAGCCCCATTTGGGGTCTTGGTGTGGGTGCATTTGAGAATGCCAGCCAAAGCGTGCAAAGCTTCTATTATGAAACTAAGTACGTACATAACCACTATATACAGACTCTTCTTGAGACCGGTATTATCGGCTTTATTCTGTTTGTGGGTATTATGGTGGTTTCCGCTATAGCGGTTTGGCGCTGCAGAAGAAAGGAAAACTTCCACCCCATGACTCCCGCGCTGGGAGCATTGCTGGTATTCATGGCTGTCCATGCGGGCGTTGAGGTCGTTTTCTCCGTTTACTATTATTTACCGATAGCCTTTGGTGTGTTTGCGCTTATCAATATTTGCTGTGCTGACGGATTCCCCGTTCCATCGATGGGCAAAAAGCTTCGCAGTGGTGTATGCATTGCCTGCGGTGTGCTGGTGGTTGTATGTGGTGTGTTCCTCCTGTGCAATATGGAGGCTCGCCGCATTGCAGAAACAGGCGGAGACTACGATTCGTTTAAAAAAGCGGCAACGCTGGATGTGTACGAATGGACCGATTATGCACTGACCTATGTTCTAAGCGCATCCAAAAACGATGTTGAGCCCGAGGTTATGGAGCAGGCGGAGAAGTATGTTCGCCGCATTGAACGCAAAGAAATATCCAATATTGCGTATCTGTACCTCACAGAATACTGCCTCAATCTCGGTGATGTTCCGCGTGCAATGGAAATGGCTGAAAAGCATGTACGCTGCGTTGCGCCTGAAAATGAATCATGGAACGCGCTGCTGGCGCTGCTCGAGCAATTTGAAGAGGATAGCGAAGAATTCCGCGCAGGCATACAGCGTCTTATGGACTTCAAAGATACATGGAACAGCGAAAATATTGGAAATATACAGCTGAATGATACGGCTCAGGCCTTTGTAGATAGGGTGCTGACCGAATAAACGCAGGAGTTTGGTTTAAATGATACGAGAAAACCAAAGACTTTTGAATTTAATCAATGTGCTCACGGATGGTGTAATCCTTTTCGTGGCGCTGCCTTTGGCCTTCTGGTTCAGGTTCTATGTTTTGCCGGATGGCATAATAACGGAGCCGCTGGGCAGCTATATGCTGCTCAATGTACTGCTGATGGTGGCGCATCTGATAATTTATGCAGTGTGGGGACTTTACGGTTCTATACGCCGTACACGGCTTAAAAAGGAACTGCTGCATGTTTGGCTGGCGGGTGTCCTGTGTATGACCTTCCTGCTGAGCTTCCTGTTTATCTCACATGAGGTCAATTACTCCCGCATCACGCTGGCACTATATTTTGTTATAGGTGCCGGCGGAGTAAGCGCCAAGAGAATTGCTGCTTGGATCTTTCTTCGGCAGCTGCGCCGCAGAGGCTACAACCAGAAGCATGTTCTGGTGCTTGGCGGCGGCCAGAATGCCCTGAATTATCTGCAGACGCTGCGCGATAATCCGCAGCTGGGCTATAATCCGATCGGATACATTGCAGCAAAGCCTATGACGGACAAGCGTGCACCGAAGTACCTCGGCGAATTTGAAAAGCTGGAGGAAGTTTTGGAAAAGCTGCAGCCGGATGAGGTGGTTTCGGCGGTGGAGGCTGCGGAGCATCATCGCACGCCGGATATTGTAGCGAGCTGCAACAGGGCGGGAATCAAGCTCTCGCTTATCCCGTTCTACGCCCGGTATATGTCTGCCAGCGTACACTTTGACGTGATTGGCAATATTCCGCTTATGAACATCCGCGGTATTCCTCTTGACAATCTTGGGCGCGCCTTTTGTAAACGTTTTGTTGACATAGTGGGTTCGCTGCTGCTTATAATTGTTAGCTCTCCCATTATGCTGGTGAGCGCCATAGGTGTGCGTCTCTCGTCGCCCGGACCTGTAATATTCAAGCAGGAGCGTGTGGGTAAGGGAAATAAGCGCTTTAAAATGTATAAGTTCCGCTCCATGCGGGTCAATAACGAGGAAAATACCGGCTGGTCTACGGATACGGACAGCCGCAAGACCCGTTTCGGCTCATTCTTGCGCAAATACTCGCTGGACGAATTCCCGCAGTTTTTCAACGTGCTCAAGGGCGATATGAGCCTTGTAGGCCCCCGACCCGAGCTGCCTCACTTCGTAAAGCAGTTCAGAGAAGAGATACCGCTTTACATGGTAAAGCATCAGGTTCGACCGGGAATCACGGGCTGGGCACAGGTTAATGATCTGCGCGGAGATACTTCCATAAAGGCGCGTATTGAGTACGATATTTATTATATTGAGCATTGGAGCTTTTTCTTTGACATCAAGATACTTTTGATGACGGTTTTCAGGGGCAAGTTCAAAAACAGCGAGAAGCTTGCTCCTTGAGGAAGGAGACTAATGGGCAAGAAAATACTCTTCGTGGCCTCCGGCAGAGGTCATATAATGAGCTTTCACTGCCCTTATCTTAAGGCGCTGGCGGAGTCCGGTTATACGGTTCACGGCGCATGGAGTGGTACGGCAGATGCCGTGCCCGGAGTGGATAAGGTGCACATTCTTCCCTTTGAAAAGAAAATGACCGCGCCCGGTAATTTCCGGGCAGCGTACATACTCCGCAAAATTATAAAAAAAGAGCGGTATGATGCGATCATTGTACATACCTCGCTGGCTGCATTTTTCACGCGCTTGGCGGTGATGGCGATGAAGAGTCGACCTGCGGTGGTCAATATGGTTCACGGATACCTCTTTGACGACCAAAGCTCGACACTGAAAAAGAAAGTCCTTTTGGCGGCGGAAAAACTGACGGCCTCCGTTACGGATCTGCTTATAACCATGAACGAGTGGGACCGGCAGTTGGCGGAGCGGGAAAAGCTTGGTGTGAAAATTGCCCACGTACCCGGTATAGGCGTTGATTTTGCTCGTCTTGACAGCCAAAAAGCTGCAGACGGAGCGGAATTGCGCAGCAGACTTGGGATCGATGAGAGCGCGTTTGTGCTTATCTATCCTGCGGAGTTTTCCGCGCGCAAGAGCCAAAGTGTTCTGCTGCGGGCTCTGGCAGAGCTGGACGATGATACTATGCTTATCCTGCCCGGAAACGGCGCATTGCTTGGAGCGTGCAAAGACCTGGCTGAGGAACTTGGTATAGGCAGACGAGTGATTTTCCCCGGTTATGTCAGCGATATGGGCGCGTGGTATCAAATCGCCGATGCGGCGATTTCTGCCAGCCGGAGCGAAGGTCTGCCCTTCAATATTATGGAGGCAATGCACAGCGGCCTGCCTGTTGTGGCAAGTGCGGTAAAGGGGCATGAGGATCTTATAGACCACATGGAAAGCGGCCTGCTTTACCCCTACGGCGACCATAAGGCCTGTGCAGAGAACATACGCTTTCTTAAAGATAATCCGGCTGATGCAGCGCGCATGGCTGCGCAGGGTATGGACAGCGTAGCGCAGTATGAACTTGAGCGGGTAATGCCGCAGGTCATGGCACTGTATGAGTCCGTTTTGGAAAAGGAAACAGTTACCGCAAAATAAAGAGATAACACCTTGGCGCGATTTGACGCGTCAAGGTGTTTTTTAAATTGACAGCGGGCGAAGTGGTAGAGTAATATTAATATATAAATATTGAATTGAAGGGAGATCGAACCAATGGTAGACGCTTTCAAGGAATTTCCTCATTTGCTTGCACCCATACAGATAGGCGACGTGGTTTACCGCAACCGCATGTTCTGCGCGCCCACCGGACATACTGACGATATTGCGCCCGGTCAGCCCAGCACTGACGGCCTTATGGCCTTTGAGCGCATCGCAATCGGCGGCGCAGCCACTGTTGCAGAGGGCGAGGTAGTAATCGACCACACCGAGTTCACCGACGGAAAGTGGCCACGCGACATAGTGAACATGCAGAACTACAATTATTCCCGAATGGCAGATATAGTCAAGCGCCACGGCGCAGTACCTACTATGGAGCTTTGCTTCAGCGGTTCCGGCCCCAGCAAGCCCTCCATGGGTATGTTCATGATGTCCGGAAAGCCTCTTGAAGGCCCCTGCGACGGGGTAACTCCCGAGGGTTTGAAAGTCAAGGCAATGACCGAGGAGCGTATTCTCGAGGTTATCCGCGACTTTTATATCGGTGCGCTGGCAGCCAAACGCGCCGGATTCCCCATGGTTTCCATTCATGCGGCTCACTCCCGCGCATTCCAGCACTGGTTCAGCCCCATTGAGAACCGCCGTACCGATAAGTGGGGCGGCGATAGCGCCGAAAATCGCTGCCGTTTCGCCGTAATGGCAATAGACGAGATCCACCGCGTATGCGGCAGAGGTTTCCCTGTAGAGATACGTATCAGCGGTACAGAGATAGTTCCCGACGGCTACGGAGTGGACGAGGGCTGCCGCATTGCCGAGCAGTTGGACGGACACGCTGACATCATCAGCATTTCCGTGAGTGCGGCAGACA
>JAFXFT010000127.1 GCA_017513385.1 Oscillospiraceae bacterium
ATGAGGTCAACGTAACGCTGGCGATACTTCAGCTCGATATTGGTCATGCCGTGGAACTTCTCAGGCAGAGGACGCAGGCTCTTGGAGAGCAGTTCTACCTTCTCAACATGGACGGAAATCTCCTCGGTCTTGGTCTTGAATACAAAACCGCTGACACCTATGATGTCGCCTATGTCGTACTTTCTGAAGTCAGCAAACTCCTGCTCGCTGACGGAATCCTTCTTGATGTACAGCTGGATCTGACCCTTATCGTCCTTGATATGGCAGAAAATGGCCTTGCCCATGCCGCGCTTGGACATGATACGACCGGCAACGGAAACCTGCTGGTTTTCCAGTGCCTCGTAGTCTGCCTTTATATCAGCGGAATAAGCGGTACGATTAAACTTGGTTATGGTAAAGGGGTCGCGGCCCTCGTCCTGGAGAGCCTTGAGCTTATCGCGGCGAACCTGCAGAATATCGGACAGTTCCTGTTCGGGCTGTTCTGCCGCGGGGGTTCTTACTTCTTCGGCCATAGTAATCCTTCTCTCTATTTTATCTGGTAATGGAAGTGATCTTGAAGCTGAGTACGCCATCGGGTACTTCTACACTTATAACCGCACCGACTTCGTGACCCAGCAGAGCCTTGCCGATGGGGGATTCCTCGGAAAGCAGACCGTTCATGGGGTCAGCCTCCTGAGAACCAACTATCTTATACTCCTCAGCGTCGCCTTCCTTGCCGTTTTCTATCTCGACAACGGTAACGGTTGCGCCGTGGGCTACCTTATTGGTATCGTTTACATCTTCGATGATTTCTGCGTTTTCAATAATGTTCTTTATCTCGGCTATCTCGGAATACAGCTTACCCTGCTCGGTCTTAGCCTCGTCATATTCGCTGTTTTCGGAAAGGTCGCCGTAGGAACGAGCCTCTTTAATGTGCTCTGCTACTTCCTTTGCGCCGTCGGTTTCAAGATATTCAAGTCTTTTTTTAAGTGCTTCGAGTTTTTCTGCACTGATTCTGAATGTTGCCACTTTAAGTCTCCCTTTCTTCGGCGGCTTTGGCCGTCCCAATTAATTCGCTATTATACTTATATTGTAAAAACCTGTCAAGGACTTTTTCTGTATTATTCGGTCGCACACTATTTAAAGATTTCCAGCGCAGCCTGCAGCTGAGGATCCTCCTCGGGCAGGAGCATATCGTAGTATAGAAGCGTCCACGGCTCTTCCTCGATATCCACCTGAATATCCGGAGTTATGCCCTTATCCGCCAGTGAAATACCATTGGGTGTGAAATACTCTTTGGCAGAAATATGCACTGCGCCGCCGTCGGTAAGCATTATTGTTCGCTGGGCGTAGCCCTTACCAGTGGTCTGCTCGCCTACAACTGTCGCCCAATTGTATTCCTGCAGGGCTGCTGCAAAGAATTCCGCTGCTGAGTAGCTTTCTGCGTTTACCAGCACCGCCATGGGCATTTCAACACAGCGGGCATCGGAGCGCTCGGCCTCCATTTCCCCGCCCTTCACCTTGGAAATGAAAAGATCTCCCTCCGGAAGCAGGTAATCCAGCGCGGGCAGCAGTTCGTCAAGCTGACCACCGGGATTGAAACGCAGATCGAACACCAATCCGTCTGCGCCCTGCTCAATAAGTTTCATGCAGGCATTAATAAGCTGCTCTGCCGAACGGGCATCAAAGTTTTTGACCTTGATGTATCCGACTCCGTCCATCATTTCATACCGGACAGGGTCAACCTGAATAATGTCACCGGAGAGAGTATACTCGTTGACTACGCCGTTCTCCAGTATACTCAGCACCACCTCTCCTTCGGCGATACCCGCCTGCACGAGATTTTTAACCTCGGTGGTGTCCATTCCTTCTACGCTTTGACCGTCAACGGCCTGCAGCTGACCTCCGGGCAATATTCCGGCCAAGGCCGCCGGCGAATCCCGCTCCACAGCCTGCACCGTGATAACATCATCTATCTGCTGCACGGTAATACCTATTCCGTAATACTCATTGTTCGAGTCCTGCAGATATTGCTGCAGGTACTCTTCCGTAAGATAGTATGACCAGCGGTCGCCCAAGGCGTCCACCATAGCCGCGGCAGCATACTCTTCCAGCTCTGCCATATCGTATTCGCCTACGTAAAGCTGGTCGATTACTTCCTTAACTTCGTCAATTTTCGTTTTTTCAGGTATCAAACCGCGCATAAAAAAGCATGCTGCGGCAAAGGCTAAAAACGCGGCTGCGACGATAAGTAATATCGCCGCAGACACATCTATTTTACGTTTCAAATTATCGCCTCTTAGAGAATAACGTAATTAGTAAAGAACTGGAGGGGATCGACTCTCTCGCCGCCCTCATATACCTCAAAGTGGATATGAGGACCGGTGGAAACACCGGTGGAACCAACTATGCCGATAACGTCACCCTGCAGAACTATGTCACCCTCATTTACATAACGGGTAGTCATGTGAGCGTAGAGAGTATATCTGCCGTCACCGTGGTCTATCATTACGTAATTGCCGTAGCCGGAACTGTAGGTGGAGGTGGTTACGTATCCGCCGTCGGCAGCATAAATATCCGTTCCGTAGCTTGCCCCGATGTCAATACCGTAATGCATACGATAGTAGCCGTATACGGGGTGCAGACGATTGCCGAAACGGGAGGTAACGTAGACAGAGCTGGCAGAAGGCCATATGTAAGAGCCGGTCGCCGCTACGGCTGCACCCTGCTGGGCAGCCAGACGGCGTCTTTCTTCTTCCAGTTCCTCAATGAGTCGGTCGATTTCAGCAGCAGCCTCGTCCTCACGAGCCTCAAGAGCTGCGTATTCTACCTGACGCTCATACATATTATCCATAATCTCGCTCATGAGAGCATCTGCCTCGGCACGCTCGGTTTCAAGCTGAATCTGCTTGGCCTCCTGATCGCGCTTTGCAGCCTCGGCATCAGCCTTTGCATTTTCAAGTTCTACCTTAGCATCCCAAGTAGCTTCCTGAGCCTTGTCCAGCTGCTCAACAACCCACTCGTCATAGTCCATAACGTCGGTAACGGAGTCCATGGCGCTGAGCAGATCTGCGAAGCTGTCGGCCTCAAACAGTATTTCAAGGTAGGAAATATCGCCGTCCTCTTCCATTGCACGGACACGCTTGCGGAAGATTTCCATCTGACGCTCTTCTTCCTGAACAGCCAGATCGTAATGACCGATCTTTTCCTCTATTTCCTCCTCATAGAGCCGAATCTGAAGGTCGAGGTTTTCAATTTCCTGAATGGTAAGGGCAATATTTTCGTCCAGCTTTACCTTACGCTGCACAACAGCCTCATGCTGGCTTTCAAGCTCGTAGATTTCGTTTCCCACAGCCGACTTCTTGTCAGCCAGTTCCTCGGCGGCGGCTTTCAGAGCCTCTATTTCCGCCTCGGTAACCGCGTCAGCGTTAAGAGAAGTGACGATGGTGAGTATAATCGAGCCGAGCATTGTAATCGCCAGAATGATAGCTATTACTGCCGAAAATATGCGGTGCTTTCTTTTCATAGGGATCTCCTTATATCGTGCGCATTACACGCGCAGGTAACGCTTCACTGCACCAAGGCTGCCAAACACGCCTTCAATGATGCCTATAACGCCAAATGCAATGAGTACGGGAATCAACATATTTTCAAAGGGAATAACGGTTATAAAAGACAGTGCGCCGGAAATATTCTCCGCAAGGAGATTATATCCGCCCCACTGCAGCAGGAATGCGCAGAGAGCTGCGAACAGACCTATCAGCATACCTTCAAGAACGAAGGGCCATCTGATAAAGCTGTTTCTGGCACCGACCATTCTCATAATAGAAATCTCGGTACGTCGGTTGAAGGTGGCTGCCTTCATGGTGCTGTTCATGAGAATAATGGATATAAGGAAGAGCACCACGAAAATAGCAAGAGCAACTATACCGAGGATATTGCGCAGGGTAACAAAGCCGTTTGCGACTTTTAGCAGTGCGTTTATCTTAGCCACACCGTAAATACCAGCCAAATCGTTCTGGGTCTGTTCCATAAGTGCGATATCATCAAGATAGATGAGATATCTGTTTCTGAATACGCTGGAGTCAACGTCCTCGAAAAGGCTGTTGTCCTCATATCTGTCAAGGAAGTTCACCATGGCTTCTTCCCTGGTTACAAAACGCACCTGAGCCACGTTTTCCACGGCAAGGAGCTGCTGTTCCAGTCCGCGAGCCTCTTCGTCACTCATTGCTTCATCGATAAAAGCAACCATCTGATTTTCGGCTTCCAGTTCAGTGATTATCTGCTGAACATTGAGTGCAAGAAGGCAGCAGCTGCCCATAATTATAAGACAGCAGATTATGGTGAATGTGGTAACGAAGGACATTATGCCATGATTGAATATATTGGCTATAGCCTCTTTTATAAAGTAACACGTTCTACTAAACATTGCCGTAATACCCGCCTGTTCCGTCTCTTACTACCTCGCCGTGGTTGATAACAACGACTCGGTTGGTGAATTCGTTGACCAATTCCTCCTCATGAGTTACTACGAGGATAGTGGTGCCCTTCTTGTTGATTTCCACAAGCAGCGCCATAAGTTCGCGGCTCAGCTCGGGGTCTATATTTCCGGTGGGCTCGTCTGCAATGATAAGACGGGGGTTATTGGCAAGGGCGCGGGCAATAGCCACACGCTGCTGCTCTCCGCCGGAAAGTTCATTGGGCATACAGTTGATTTTGTCCTGCAGGCCTACCAGTTCGAGAACGTATTTGATGCGCGGCTTTATCTTTTTGGGTTTTACGCCAAGAACACGCATGGCGAACTCTATATTCTGGTAAACAGTTTTGTTCTCTATCAGGCGGAAGTCCTGAAAGATAATACCGAGAGTTCTTCTAAGCTTATAAAGCTTGGAAGGACGCATTCTGTCAAGGTCAAAACCATTTACCATAACCTCGCCGTCGGTGCAGCCTATCTCGCCGGTAAGTATCTTTGTAAGGGTAGACTTACCGCTGCCGGAGGGGCCAACGATGAATACGAACTCACCGTCTTCCACCTCAAGATTTATTCCTCTAAGGGCGTCCGCGCCGTTGTCATATGATTTGCGGACGTTCTTCATTGTTATCATTGTGAGTTATCCTCCAAATGCGCTGTTGAATCAGGATACGAAATCATCGTCACGGGAGCTGAGATACTTCTTAACCATAAGAGCTACCTTGAACACGATTGCATGGTCAAATTCACGCAGATCCAGTCCGGTCAGCTTCTTGATCTTCTCAAGGCGGTATACCAGAGTATTTCTGTGAACGAAGAGTTTTCTGGACGTTTCAGAAACGTTCAGGTTGTTCTCAAAGAACTTATTGATGGTATAGAGAGTTTCCTGATCGAGGGAATCGATGGAATTTTTCTTGAATACCTCGTTAAGGAACATCTCGCAAAGGGTGGTGGGCAGCTGATAGATAAGACGGCCGATACCGAGGTTATCGTAGTGAACTATCATCTTATCGTTTTCAAAGACCTTGCCGACCTCGATAGCAACCATTGCTTCCTTATAGCGCTCAGCCAGCTCACGGAGGTGGCGGGCAACGGAGCCCACACCGATAACGGACTTGAGGAAGAGCTCGGTATTGAGAGTAGTCTCGATCTGGGAGGCTATTCTGGAGATTTCCTTGCTGTCGGCGCCCAGAGGCAGTTCCTTGATGAGCACTACATCGGTCTCGCTTACACCAAAAACGAAGTCCTTCTGGCGGTCGGGGAACAGATTCTGCATAACCTCGATGGTGCTTACCTCGATCTTTTCCTTCTGACGAACAAGGAAAACAGCGCGGGGAGCATGAACATCAATGTGCAGTTCCTTGGCGCGGATATAGAGATCTGCCAGCAGGGTGTTATCGGAGATGATATTCTTGATAAAGGTGGTCTTGTCGTACTTTTCCTCATAGTGAGTCTTGGCTTCGCTGAATGCGATGGATGCCAGCACGCAGATGCAGCGGGCCTGCTCGTCGGCGCCCTCTACAAAAACGGCATAATCATAGTCGGCATTCCAGCCTCCAAGGAGTTTGAAGGTGCGTGCATCGCAGACAACAGTCTGCTCCTTTGCATCGGCGATGGCAGATGCAGCACGGCCCAGATGGGTACCTACCATAGCCAACTCATTGCAGGCCACTACATTGCCTTCCGAATCAATTACACCGATAACTCGATCGGTAGCCTCCTTCATTTGGACAATGACGCTCTGAAAAATTCTTCCTGACATTGTTGCTCCTCCCTTAGGCGTTATTTTTACAAAAATCTTGAATACAACTCATTTTTTGACACACTTATTCAGTATACCCTTTATGATACCTTTTTTTTCGATTTTTTTCAATAGATTATTTATAATATATTGTAAATTTTTGCGGAAAAACGCTCATTTTTTGCGGGAAGCCGTCTATATATAGTACGAATTAAGACGTAAAAACACTTCGTTATGTTCCCGATTATATCCATTCAATGAAAAATATAAAAAACTCCCCCGAAGCAAGTTCGGGGGAGTATGTATACAGATTATCAGTTGGTGATGGTCTTCTCGGTGTCGTAGTCGAAGATGTGGATCTTAGCGGTATCGAAGTATACCTTGATCTTGTCGCCCATCTTGCCGCCGGTGGTGCCGGTCTCAACAACAGCGGTGAACTGGTTGTCGCCGTTGGAGAGGTACAGGTTGGACTCTGCGCCGAGGAGCTCGGTGAGCTCGATGGTAACGTCAACAACGCGATCGGGGAACTGAGCCAGATAAGCCTGATCAACATGGATGTCGTTGGGACGAATACCGAAGATAACCTTCTTGCCGGCATAAGCAAGAACCTCGGGCTTGCGGCCCTTGTTCTCGGGAAGAGCGACCTTGCAGCCTTCGCCGAAGGTGAGGTAGGTAACGCCACCCTCGTCTACCAGAGTACCCTCGCAGGTGTTCATCTGAGGAGTACCGATGAAGGTAGCAACGAAGAGGTTTGCAGGATTCTCGAACAGGTACTGGGGAGCAGCGATCTGCTGTACGAAACCGTCCTTCATAACAACGATACGAGTACCCATGGTCATAGCCTCGGTCTGGTCGTGGGTAACGTAGATGAAGGTGGTAGCCAGCTTAATGTGAAGCTTGGAGAGCTCGGAACGCATGGCGGTACGGAGCTTAGCATCCAGGTTGGAGAGGGGCTCGTCAAGCAGGAAGACCTTGGGGTTACGAACGATAGCACGACCCAGGGCAACACGCTGTCTCTGACCACCGGACAGAGCGGCAGGCTTTCTGTCGAGCAGGTGTTCGATCTCGAGGATCTGAGCAGCCTCTTCTACGCGGCGCTTGATCTCATCCTTGGGCATCTTGCGGAGCTTAAGACCGAAGGACATGTTCTCAAAAACGGTCATGTGGGGATACAGTGCATAGTTCTGGAAAACCATGGCGATGTCTCTCTCTTTGGGAGGAATATCGTTGACGAGCTTGCCGTCGATGTAAAGCTCACCTTCGGTGATCTCTTCCAGACCGGCGATCATTCTCAGAGTGGTGGACTTACCGCAGCCGGAAGGACCAACGAGGATGATAAATTCCTTATCTTCGATATCGAGATTGAAATCGGAAACAGCAGTTACGCCGCCGGCATACTTCTTGTATATGCCCTTAAGAGTTACACTAGACATTTTTGAACCTCCAAAACTTGTTATCGCTTAAAAAAGCACAGTCTTCATAATAAATCAACTGTAAGATATAATAGCACATTTTCTTCGCCGTGTATATTAACTTTCCCGACAAAGCTTTTCATTTTTGTTTGTGAATTATGCCATAATTGTCTCAAAAATCGAAACGCGTTCACTTTCTGACAGTTCCCGCCACTGCCCTTTTGCCAGTGTTTCGTCCAGCTGCAGACCACCTTCCGCCACTCGCTTAAGGTAGGTTACGGGACAGCCCACCGCTGCCATCATACGTTTCACCTGATGGAATTTACCCTCGCTTACGTACACATATGCGCGCTTTTCGCTATCCCCGAAAAGCTCCAGCTTAGCCGGCAGGCAATGGAGTCCGTCGGCCAGCACTATGCCCTTTTCAAACTCGGCGCAGGCTGACTCCGGCACAGGATTTTCCGTTTCCACATAGTACTTTTTGACTACACCGCTTTTGGGCGATATAACCTTATGGCAGAACTCTCCGTCGTCTGTAAGGATAAGCAGACCTTCCGCGTCCTTATCCAGTCTGCCCACCGGAAACAGCTCCAGCTTTTTCGTCGGTCCGTCCAGCAGATCCAGCACAGTTTCTCCCCGGCCGTCCTCGGTAGCAGACAAAACTCCGGCTGGTTTGTGCATCATAATGTAATGATACTCACTGTACCGAAGCGGAACGCCGTCCACGCATATTTCGCTTTTCTCCGGATCGCATTTCATATCTGCACTGTTGGCAGTAACACCGTCCACACTCACCCTCGCCTGCTTTACCAGACGCTTCACTTCACTGCGGCTGGCTATGCCGGAGGACGATATAATTTTATCAAGACGCAAAAGCATGGTATCCTCCTGTAATAAACCGCAGCATCTCCGAATATTAATTAGCAAACGTCACGTTGGACAAACAAAAAAAATCATAATACGGAGGTGCGGAAATGTTTGTTATGACCGCTAAATTGAACAAGAAAAAGCTAACCGCAATACTGCTCGCCATTGTGTTGGCTATAGTGGCAATAGTGGTTGCCGTCAGTGCAATAGGCGGCTCTTCCGGGGGCAGGATACGCAGCTGTGATGACGCCGCTGCATACCTTGAATCCCTCGGCTGGCAGGTATCACCGGAGCCGCTGGAGGTGCAGGAAATAGTAATTCCCCGCGAGTTCACCGGAGTTTACGAAAGCTATATCCAGCTGCAGCGCAGGCAGGGCTTCAAGTTGGAGGAATACGGCGGTATGAGTGCCACTCGCTACTCCTTCACAGTGCTCAACTATCCCGGCGGAGAGAAAAACATAGTGGCAGACATTGTTGTCTACGGCAGCGATATAATCGCCGGCGACATTCAGTCCACAGCAATTGACGGATTTATGGAAGGACTCTGCGACCATGCTCCGAACATGCCGAATAAGGCTCAGTAAACAGGATTGGAAAAGGGACGTCATTAAGACGTCCCTTTCATTTTTCAGATGTGGAGATTACTCCTCTACGGGAGCCTCTTCAACAGCCTCTTCCTCAGCGGGAGCTTCCATGAGAGCTCTCATGCTCAGGGAGACCTTCTGCTTCTCGAAGTCGATGTTGGTGATCTTTACTTCAACTTCCTGACCCTCGGTGAGAACCTCTTCGGGCTTGCCGATGCGGCGCTCGTTGGTGATCTGAGAAACATGGATAAGGCCGTCAACACCGGGAACGATCTCTGCGAAAGCGCCGAAAGCCATGAGCTTTACGACCTTAACGGTGAGAACGCTGCCTACATCGTACTGGCTGGTGAATACGGTCCAGGGGTTATCTGCAGCCTGCTTGTAGCCCAGGGAGATCTTCTTGGCTTCCTTGTCGAAGCTGATAACGTAAACTTCGATCTGATCGCCAACCTTGACAACCTCTGCGGGGTTCTTGATGCGCTTCCAGCTCAGCTCGGAAACGTGAACCATGCCGTCTACGCCGCCGATGTCAACGAATGCGCCGTAGGAGGTGAGGGACTTAACGGTACCAACGTACTTCTTGCCCTCTTCGATCTCATTCCAGGTAGCCTCAGCAGCAGCCTTGCGAGCCTCATACTGAACGGCACGGATGGAGCCAACTACTCTGCGGCGAGAGTGGTTAACCTCGGTGATGCGCAGCTGCTGGCGGGTCTTCATGATGGTGTCCATGGGAACGTCCTTTGCAAGGCCGGTCTGGGAAGCGGGAACGAATACGCGGATGCCCTTAACGTTAACGATAACGCCGCCCTTGTTCTCCTCGGTAACGGTGCCTTCGACAACGGTCTTCTCTTCCTTAGCCTGCTCGATGAACTCCCAGTTCTTAACGGTGTCAAGACGCTTCTTGGAGAGCATTACGGTGCCCTCAACGTCGTTTACACGCATGACATAGGTCTCGATCTCTGCGCCGACCTGGACAATGTCCTCGGGCTTGAGGTCGGGATCATCGGTGAGCTCGTGCATGGGTATGTAGCCCGAATGCTTGGTGCCCAGGTCAACAGTTACCTCGGTAGTACCGATGTGCTGAACTATGCCGGTTACCTTCTCTCCTGTATTTAAAGTCTTGATGCTGGCCTCGAGCAGAGCATCAAAAGATTCCTCTTCGGGGATTTCCATGGTCTTGATTTCTTCGGTCATTTTGTTGTAAGCCTCCTTAATTATCCAAGCGGGTGCTGAAGCGCCCGCCGTTACGCCGAGTAGGGTGACCCCGTCCAGCTCAGACAGATCGAGTTCCAGGGCAGATTGAGCGAATATGACCTTCTCGCAGTGCTCTGCACATATCTCTGCAAGGCGCTTGGTATTAGCGCTGCTTCTGTCTCCAATTACTATCATCGCGTCGCATTGGGCCGCCATTTTTGCGGCTTCCTGCTGGCGTTTGGACGTGGCTTCGCATATTGTATCAAAAATTTTCAGGTTTGTATACTCTTTTTTTAGGATTTCATCGCATTTTTTTGCATTTTCTCTTATTGCGGTAGTCTGGTGAACCACGGTTATGGGCATTTCAGCAGGTATTTCGCCGGACTCAACCCAATCTTTGGCATCAGCTTCGCTGCTAATCACTACCGAACGGGCGCACTGACCCTGTATTGCCAGCACCTCGGGGTGGTTTCCATCGCCGATTATTATGGGCAGCCGGCCTTCCTCCTCCGCCTGACGGACGAGGCGATGAATGCGGGCAACATTTGGACAGGTGGCATCTACTATGGTACAGCCCTTCTGTTCAAGCCGCTCATAATCGCTCCGGGGCGAGCCGTGGGAGCGCATAATTACGGTACTGCCGTCGGGGATATCGTCTATCCCCTTTGCAATATGTGCCCCAAGACCCTCAAGCCTGTCCGTTTCCGCCTTATTGTGAATGATAGCGCCAAGGGTATAGCACTCACCCTCTGCGGCAGCCTGTTCGGCTATCCCGATAGCCCTCTTAACTCCGTAGCAAAAACCTGCGCTTTCGGCAAGAATTACTTTTCTCATGCCTGCATACGCTTTTCGATAAGCGCGGCGACAGCATTCTGGCTGGCTTCAAGATCCAACTCGGTGGTATCGACAAGGACAGCGTCCTCCGCCTGCTTCAGGGGAGCGGTTGCGCGCTCGGAGTCATTCTTGTCGCGGAGATTCATATCTGCCAGAACCTGCTCAAAGGTGCACTCAGTTCCCTTTGCCTGCAGTTCAAGATATCTGCGGCGGGCACGCTCCTCGGGAGTGGCTGTAAGGAATATTTTCACCTCAGCGCTAGGCAGCACAACAGTGCCTATATCGCGGCCGTCCATAACAACGCTGTTCTCTCTTGCCATGGCGCGCTGCATATCAAGCAGGAATGCACGGACTACAGGCAGAGCGGAAACGTCGGACGCGTACATGGACATCTCGGGAGTGCGGATAGCATCGGAAACGTCCTCACCGTTGAGGAACATACGCTGGCTGCCGCTCTCGTCATACTTCATCTCAATTTTGGTATCGGCCAGCAAAGGCTCTACTTCCTCTGCAGACTTGGGATTTGCCTCGGCTCTGCGCACGCGCAGACCTACGGTGCGGTAAATAGCACCGGTGTCAACATAAATAAACCCGAAACGCTTTGCCATAGCCTTTGCTACAGTGCTCTTACCTGCGCCGCCGGGACCGTCAATAGCTACTCTTATCTTGTCCATGTCGGACCTCCACATATTAATTATATCTTACCAAAGGCTCTCCGCCGCGCTCTTGCCTGCAGCGTAGGCCGTTGACCATGCAATCTGTAAATTGAAGCCGCCCGTATAGGCATCCACATCGATCACCTCTCCGGCAAAATACAGACCGGACACAATGCGCGACTCCATGGTTGAAGGCTTTATCTCTCCCGTGGCAATGCCTCCGGAGGTTATGACCGCCTCGTCGACCGGACGCTTTCCGGAAATACGGACGGTAAAGTTTTTAAACAGCTGAAGCAGCGTCTGACGCTGCTCGCGGGTTATGGAATTTACCTTGCAGTGCGGATCTATACCCGAGCGCTCAATGAGCACCGGAATCAGCAGTCTCGGGGCAAGACCGCCCAAGGCATTGGCAAAATCCTTGTTGGTCTGCTCCGAAAAATCACGCAGTATACGCGCGTCCAGCGCCTTTTCGTCTAGTGCAGGCTTTAGGTCAAGGCTTATCATATATTCCTCCCCACTGTTCCTGCCCATGTGGGCGCTGGCGGAGAGTATAAGCGGGCCTGTGACACCAAAGTGGGTGAACTGCATTTCGCCGAAGTCCTCGAACAGCTTACCGTTCTTCGAGCCTGTAAGGGTAAGACGTACGTTGCGCAGACTTAGCCCCTGCATTGCAGGGCAGAATGCGTCGGGCGATACCAGCGGCACCAGCGACGCCTCCGGCTCTACGATACTGTGCCCCACAGACTTGGCCATAGTATAGCCTTCACCGGTGGATCCGGTTTTGGGGTAGCTGACACCGCCGGTGGCAACTATGACCCGGCGGCAGTTTATCTCGCCTGCGGAGGTTTTAACGCCGCAGACAGCACCGTCCATAGTCTTTATACCCGTTACGCGCCCCTTTATACGCTTTACGCCCAAACTTGCGCCGTAATTATCCAGCGCCTCGGCAACGTCTGCGGCTTTATCGGACACAGGGAACACGCGGTTGCCGCGCTCCGTTTTAAGCGGAACGCCAATCCGCTCGAAAAACTCCATGGCATCGGCAGGCGAAAATCCCCGCAGGGCGCTGAACATGAATTTCTC
Source organism: Oscillospiraceae bacterium (assembly GCA_017513385.1). Taxonomy (GTDB): domain Bacteria; phylum Bacillota; class Clostridia; order Oscillospirales; family Oscillospiraceae; genus RGIG6375. Next base: position 12,822 of record JAFXFT010000127.1, read on the forward strand.
ATTGCGGGTTATATTCTTCATGACCTCGGACTCGCTGCAGTTATTGGCTACATTGCAGCGACCCTTGCCGGTTATGCGCAGCTTAACGCCTGCGCGGTCATTTTTCTCAACTATGAGCACGTCTGCGCCCAGCTCTGCCGCGCTTATGGCAGCCATCATGCCGGCAGCACCCGCGCCTATTACAACTATATCAGCTTTCATTCTTCACATAAACGTCATACTCGTCCCAAACGCGTTCCAGCTCGGCAAAGGTATGGGAGATATTTTCGTGGGTCTCGCCGCCTACGGCAACGATGAGCGCATTGATAAGGCTGAGAGGACCGACAAGGGAGTCCACGAAGGAAACCATGTCGCTCTTTGCATAAAGGCAGGTATCCGATTCTCTTGCTATGGGAGAGCTTTCGGAGTCGGTAATGGCGATAACAGACGCGCCCATATCCTTGGCAAAGCGAACGGCCTTAACGGTACGCTTGGAATATCTGGGGAAGCTAAGACCGATAAGTACATCGTCCTTGCCAATGCGCATTATCTGCTCAAGCAGCTCATTGGCAGAGTTCTGCTGAACCACCTTTACGTCGGGCAGCAAAAGATTGAAATAGAAGCCCATAAATGCTGCCAACGGTGCGCTGGTACGAGTGCCGACAATATAAACGTGCTTCGCCTCAACTATCTGCTTTACGGCTCTGTCGAACACATCTCTGTCCACAGCCTCCATAGTGAGCATTATCTTCTCAACATCGGACTGAAGCACTGCGGTAAAGGTATCCTTATCGCCCATGACGGTCTTGGCGACCTCGATACGCTGAACGCTGGTAAGGCGGTTGCGTATCATATCCTGCAGGGCAAGGCGCATTTCCGGATAGCCCTCAAAGCCCAGCTCCGATGCGAAACGCACCACGGTGGACTCACTGACTCCGGCGGTCTTACCCAGCTTCGCAGCCGTCATAAACGCTGCCTTATCGAAGTTTTCCTCTATATATTTAGCAATTCTGAATTGTCCTTTTGAAAAACCGCTCTTCTTTTCTTCTATGGCGGCAAGAATATCCTTTTCCATTGATGTACCCCTTTCACATATGGGATTTATATTGCAGATTTTATTACAACTTGCGAATTTTTGCAAGAGATTTTGCAATTTTATTTTCTGCTTCTTGCAATTTTATGTTTTGCTGCCGTATTGACGATTTTTATTTACACCTATATAATTAAATTAAACAAACCACGGAGGTGATGCTATGCGGCATGGCAAAAAGCTTACTATTCTTTTCGGCATTCTGCTTGTACTTCTCTTCTCCGCCTGCGAAAAGGCTACCGACGAGGATGCGTATTTTTCCCTTCTTGAGGACGTATACGGTAAGGACTTCGTGGTGAAAATGCCTCAGCAGGAGGGCTACGGTATTCTGATGCCCCATCCCCTTCCCGACGTATATCCATACAGTGATGGCGACCGTTTGATAGCGATCCCCGTAGAGGAACGCGCCGGAAACGGCTGGGAAGTTTACAACCAGTTTGGGTACTACTCCGGCGACGACATAGTTCTTGCCCCTGCGGCGGAGAGCTTCAAAAAGGGCAGCATTGTCACCCTTGTTCTCTCCAACAACTGCCCCGACCCCGCAGACGTAATAGTTCACTCCCACGGCTATCACATTGAAATGCTGGTGGACGGACAGTGGGAATATGTCTGTGACACAGACCCGCCCGGTATGACAGCCCCCTCTGACGTTTATCCCGGCAAGGATTACGAAATACGCATAGATAACACTACTCTCTGCGTAAGGCGGCTGTACGGATATAACGAAACAACGGATACATATTATTATGATTTTCCAGAGGACAGAGAGGTAATTCTCCCCGCAGGCCGATACAGAGTCACCAAGTGCATCGACCGCCCCGAGCTTTGCCTGCTCACCTGCGAATTTGAAATCACCGAATAAGCAAAGGCACCATGCGTCCTGCATGGTGCCTTAAATTATTTTTCGCTTTTTGCGCCGAGGCTTTTAACGTAGGTTATCTCCTGAGATGTAAGGTAGCGCCACTGACCGTACTTGAGTCCGCCAAGTTCCAGCTTGCCCTCGGTGACACGCTTAAGGCGCAGCACCTCCAGCTCAACGGCTGCGCACATGTTCCTTATCTCGTGGTTCTTGCCCTCGGATATGGTCATTGCCAGCTTTGCGCGGCCCTCGCTATGCTCCAGTACCTTGACCTTCGCGCCGGCATAACGCACACCGTCCACGGTCATAGGACACTCCAGCAGAGGTATCTTCTCGTCTATGCCCTCGCCCTCCACCTTAACGTGGTAGGTTTTCAGCACGTTGCCGGAGGGATGAGCCATGCGGTTTGCCGCCTGACCGTCATTGGTCATTATGAGCAGACCCTCGGAGTTCATATCAAGGCGGCCCACGGGATACACTCTCGCTCCGCAGTCAGCAACAAGCTCGGCAACGGTTTTTCTGCCGCGCTCGTCCTTCATAGTGGTAACGTAGCCGCGAGGCTTATTGAGCATTATGTAAACCAAGTCTTCTCTGCCTTCTATGCTCTTGCCGTCGACCTCAATGAGATCCCAATCGAGATTGGCCTTCATGCCAATATAGGCGACCTCGCCGTTTACCTTTACTCGTCCGGCTTCGATGAGGCGTTCAGCCTCACGGCGGGAGGCGATACCAGCCTCGGCTATTATCTTTTGCAGGCGCTGTGATTCCATAGCGTCATTTCCTTTCGCTTTCACGGAGCGCCCGAAGGCGCTCCTCATATTATATATTCATGTTTCCCCAGCTGCCGTATTTATTGCCGATATACCACGCCCAGCGGACGCGCTCCCAGAAATTCAAAGGAACGGACTCGTCTACTGCTGCGTCCTCGGCGCAGACCAGCGGCACAGTGGCCGCATGCTCACCGTCTGCGTATACGTTCAGCCAGCCAATCTGTTCCCCTTTTTCAAGCCCTGCGTAGGCAAATCGGGGCAGGCTGGGTGAAAGTTCAATAACCGCGCCCTTTTTCACGAAAAGGCGCAGCTGATCACCGGCGCACACGTCAATCTCTGCAGTTCCGCCCGAAATAAGCGGCAGTGTGTACAGCACGTCTGTGGTATTTGTTATAATAAGATTTTCGTAGTATTCAAAGC
>JAFXFT010000128.1 GCA_017513385.1 Oscillospiraceae bacterium
CAGCGCAATCTGGGCGTCCTTACGCCCTTTGAGAAGCATAATCTTTTTCTCGCTGCATAAAAAGCGGCCAGCAACTTGCGCTGCTGACCGAGAAAATTTTATATTTTTTCATTGTCTACTTGACGGGAAGCAGTTCATTTACTCTTGCTCTTTTCTATTGTTTTTCTTCAAAAACACAGCATACCAAAATAGCTTACTGTATTCGTGCCGCCGTTGTAATTCAGTCCCGCTTTCTTGGCGAGCTCGGTTACGAGAATGCCGTAGCCCTCAAGGGAGGGATAGAGCTTGTCGGGGAAGCGGCAGGGTGCGTCGGGATAGGTGCAGCTTTTGCAGCGGATACAGCCCTCGTTGGAGAGCAGCAGGAAGGGGCGCTCAAGGCTTTCGCCCAAGCGGTCGCAGAGCTCCTTGAACTCGCGGTGACCTCTGCCCATGCCTTCAAAATCGAAGGAGTCCTCCAATTGATATACTCCGGAGAAAACCAGCGCGTTTTCGTAGGAAAGGCATTCCTCTTTGCACTGCTCAAAGCTGCCAACGCCGGGCGGACACGCCCAGCTTTTGCCGTAGCCGTGGCACATATTGCCCTCGCATATTTTCCGCACCTCTTCGGAAAACGGAATGTCCGCCGTGGGTATAAAGCCCCACGCGCTTGCACCTGCAAGGCGAACTTTTTCAATAATACGCTGCTTCATAACGCACCTCCTGCCCCTTTATAATAAACTAAAAGGGAGATGCTTACAAGAGGAGGTGTATTGCCTTTTTGAACATGAGGGTATATACTTGTATCAAACCAAAATGAACGGTGGGTCGTGTTTTGAGCAAGTCCAGTAAGATACTTATTATCGTCCTTGCCGCGCTGCTGCTTGGCTGCGGGGCGTTTTTTCTGCTTGCTCCAAAGGACTCCGCCGCCGCCCTTATTTATGTGGACGGTGAGCTTTACACCCGTGTGGAGCTCAGTGGTGTCAAGGAGAGCTATACCATAGCCATCGGCGAGGGAAATGTGGCGCTGGTGGAGGAGGGTGGCATATCAATGCACTCTGCCGACTGCCCCGATAAGCTCTGCGTAAAGCAGGGTCGCGCCACAGTGCTGCAGCCGGTCACCTGCCTGCCCAATAAGGTCACCATAATCGTGGAGAATGTGGAGTCCGACGAGGTGGATATAGTGATAGGGGGCGGGGCATGAACGTAAGAAAGCTTTGTACCCTCGCCCTGCTTACTGCGGCGGCGCTGGTGATATTCGTCGCTGAGGCGCAGATACCGCCAATAATCGCAGTGCCGGGCGTGAAGTTGGGTCTTTCCAATATAATCGTCCTGCTGACTATGTATATTTACGGCAGACGGGAGGGCACAGTAGTCCTCGGTCTTAAAATCGTCCTCGGCAGCATTTTTGCAGGTCAGCTTATGAGCTTTTTCTATTCCGCCGCAGGCGGACTGCTCTGCCTCGGCGTGATGTCGCTGCTCAAGGGCATGCTTACGGAAAAACAAATATGGGCAACGAGCGCTTTCGGCGCCGCTGCCCATAATATCGGCCAGCTTATTGTGGCCATTGCGATACTCGGAACGGATAAACTTGTCTGGTATTTGCCGGTGCTGCTGGCATCGGGAATAATAACCGGTCTGTTTACCGGTCTTTGCGCGCAGATTACGCTGCCGCGCCTGCGCAGGGCGATGAAGCTTTAACGGACAGGCAGATAATCCACAGGGTCTACCGCCTCGCCGTCGAGGGTCATTTCAAAGTGGAGATGATTTACGTCGCCCACCTCGGCAAGCGCCGTCTGACCAACCGCGCCGATAACGTCGCCCATGCTTACGCTGTCGCCTACGGCAACGGTGGGCATCTCGGCAAGGTTGGAGTAAATGCTCCGCAGACCGCCGCCGTGATGAATTACAACCGTGGTGCCGTACATGTCGTCGGAGAATACCTGCTCAACAGTGCCTTCGGCTGCGGCGATAACCTTGCCGCCGAGACCGGTGGCGATGTCGATGCCGCTGTGAGTGCGCCAGTCAGCCATGGTGCGGCTGTAAACCAGCGCCTCAACGCTGTGAGGCGTTTCGATAGTGCCTGCTGTGGGCCATACCAGAACCTCGGGCAGGCTGCCCTTGTTGATTTCCGCCATTACCGCCTCGGGCATGGGCTTGCCTTCCATAACAGGCTCCGCAGGCTCATCGGGAATAACGATGGTCTCCGGCTCGGTTTCTGCTTTGGGCTCAGCCGTAACAGGGGGCAGGGGCTCGATGGTGGGCAGAGCGGGAGTTGGAGAGGGAACTGCGGTGACCATAGCGGAAAGTACGGTTTCGTCGGCTTCGTCTTCAAGTCCTCCGATGCTGCCGGAAATCATCCACGCGGAAACGCCGATGACAGCCACGCAAAGGAAAAGGACTATGTAGAAGCCCTTCTCACCTACAAATTTGAATACCTTGTCCCAGCGGGACTTTTTTTCGTCCAAAATTCTCACCTCATAAGTTGATTGTGAGGATATTATTACCGCCGGGAGAAATTTTATACATGCATTCGGAGGAATTATGAAAATTCAGGATATTGTGAAAACAGTTGACCATACTCTGCTCAAGCAGTGCTCCACAAGTGCGGATATAATTAACCTTTGCCATGAGGCGGTGAAATACGGCGCGGCCTCAGTCTGCGTGCCTCCCAGCCATGTGAAAACCGCTGCGGAGTTTCTAAAGGGTGCTCTGCCCGTCTGTACCGTTATCGGCTTCCCCAATGGCTACAGCACCACCGCGGTAAAGTGCTTTGAAGCTGCCGACGCCATCAAAAACGGCGCGGAGGAAATTGATATGGTGGTCAACCTCGGTCTTGTCCGTGAGGATCGCTTTGACGCGGTGCTTGAGGAGATAAAGGCGGTCAAGGCCGCCTGCGGCGATAAGCTGCTGAAGGTCATCATCGAAACCTGCCTGCTCACCGAGGAGGAGAAAATCGAGCTTTGCCGCGTGGTAAGCCAGTCCGGCGCGGAGTTTATCAAGACCTCCACCGGATTCGGCGGCGGTGGTGCGACCCGCGAGGACGTGGCGCTTATGCGCAGGGAATGCGCCGCGCACGTAAAAGTTAAGGCCTCCGGCGGCATAGCCTCCCTTGAGGACGCGGAGGACTTTATTAAGCTTGGCGCTGAACGTCTCGGCACCAGCAGGGTAATCAAGAGCGTGATTGAAAAGGAAAACGGAAAATGAAAGAACTCAGCAGCAGCGAAGCGAAATATATACAGATGACGGAAACTCCCATGCCGAAGCTTGTCACATCTATGGCACTTCCGGCAATGGCGAGTATGCTCATCACGACCATCTATAACATGGCGGACACTTATTTCGTATCCCAGATAGGCACCAGCGCATCGGCGGCGGTCGGCGTGGTTTTTGCGGTAATGAGCCTTATTCAGGCGCTGGGCGGCGGCTTTGGTATGGGCTCCGGCAGCATAATCAGCCGCAAGCTGGGCGAGAAGAAGGACGACGAAGCCAGCATGTACGCCAGCTGCGCCTTTTTCGGTGCGCTGAGCTTCGGCGCGGCGATACTTGTGATAGGACTTGTGTTCCTTGAGCCGCTGATGCGCCTGCTGGGTGCAACCGACACAATGCTGCCCTACGCCAAGGACTACGCGCGGTATATTTTTATCGCCGCACCTATAATGTGCTCATCTTTCGTGCTTAATAACGTCATGCGTTCTCAGGGCAAGGCGGTAATGGCCATGGTTGGCCTGTGCCTTGGAGGCGTGCTGAATATGGCGCTGGATCCCCTGCTTATCTTCACCTTCGATATGGGTATCTCGGGCGCGGCTATCGCCACAGCCCTCAGCCAGCTGGTAAGCTATATCGTCATGTGGGCAATGTTCCTTTCCCGCGAGAGTATCGTGCGCATAAGCCCCGCCCGCCTGAGCAGGAAGCTGCGCGACTACCTTGCCATACTGAAGGTAGGTTTCCCCACCATGTGCCGACAGGGTCTCGCCAGCGTGGCGTCGGCGCTGCTGAACGTGCAGGCATCCGTCTACGGCGATGCAGCCGTTGCTGCAATAACCATTTCCAACCGAATCTACCTCTTTGTCCGTAATGTTATCCTCGGTATCGGACAGGGCTTCCAGCCCGTTGCGGGCTATAACTTCGGCGCAGGCAAGCTGAACCGCGTGAAGGAGTCCTTCCGCTTTACGACCATCGTCGGCACCGTGGTCTGCACCGCCTTCGGCGTGCTGATTTGGTTCTGCGCAGGCGACGTTATCGCATGGTTCCGCGCCGACGACGCGGAGGTTATCCGCATCGGTACAACCGCTCTGCGTTTTGCTGCTGCGGTAATGCCCTTTATGGCATATTCGACTTATGTAAACCAAATGTACCAGTGCCTCGGCTTTGCCAAGCAGGCAACAGTGCTTGCCGCCAGCCGACAGGGAATTTTCTACGTTCCCATTATTCTCATTCTGCCTGCAATTATCGGGCTGCTCGGCGTGCAGATGGCACAGCCCCTGTCCGACCTTTGCACCTTCTTTATATCAATTCCGTTCCAGATTTGGTTCTTTAAAAAGGTAATTGAAGCAAAGAAATATGACGGCTGACATACCCCTCAGCCCTACGATGTTGATTTGCCTCATTCGTTGAACGTAGGGCAGGGGCGTGC
>JAFXFT010000129.1 GCA_017513385.1 Oscillospiraceae bacterium
CATCAGGGATTCGCTCATATCTTAGGTTGCCATTGTCATCGTACACATGATTTTTAGAAATGAACGCTTCCACAGACTCAACGGCAGCCTCAGTGTTATCACATTTTCGAAGTTCCTCAATGAATGTCTGCTCCCAGTTTGGTATGCTCATTCCAAAAACCTGATCAAACTTTTCCAACGTGTCCATGCGGTCTGTTTCTTCTCTCTGGATCTTGAACACCTCAATGAATGTTTGGATCACTGCCTGCGTTACGCCCTATGTCATCATATCCTACGTTCGCCAATTCGACATTATCTTATCTCTTCATTTGCTGCGCATTATAATAAAATCAGGAATTTTTAATACGCTAACTTAAATGTAAAATCTGATCGTACAAGAGATATGATTGCGTCAACCTCATCTGCAAGCCGGATTTCTGCACGGTCTGCTGTTGACCAAGTAAGCTATACCGCTCGTGCCAGCCGCACAGCAGAGAAGTTTGTAAATGAGATTTTCGCTAATTATGTTAGAAAGAGTCTATAACCCTCCGCATTAACAGGAGCTCATGACTTTGCCTGTATCTTGAACAAAGTAAATTCCACAAAAAGCTTTACCAACACGTCCGTTGTTTTATAATGGAACCATAACCAAGGAAAGGAGTGCTTTATATGCAGCCTCGGCGCACAACCGGCATATTACGCCTACTTGCAGCGTTCGTTCTCATTATCGCATTGACTATCAATTTTTCCGGTATCGCTTATGCCGCAAACGCACCTGCCTCCGCTGCCGGAAAAACTTTCAATATAAGTATCATTTACGGTACTGTTTTTGCTCTCTCCGCACTTCTGTTCTTTGGCTGTTGTTTTCTCGTCAAGCGAAAAAATCTGTGGATCCTTTTGCTGTATATATCCGTATTTATAGTAAACGGAGGTTACTTGGCGCTGTCCCTCGCAAGGGATTTGAACAGCGCACTGCTGGCAAATCAGCTTTCATATTTCGGTGCGTCAATGCTGCCGCTGTCAATGCTGATGATAATCATCAAGACCTGCCGTATAACCCATCCCAAGTGGGTATCTCCTATCCTTGTGCTGATAAGCCTATCGGCTTTTCTTCTTGCTGCCAGCGGCGGTTACTCCACACTTTATTATAAGGAAGTATCCATCACAACCGTAAACGGCATATGCGTCCTTAACAAAGTCTATGGTTCACTGCATTTTCTTTACACAGTATATCTTCTCCTGTACTTTGGCATGATGATCGCCGTCATCACTTATGCAAGCGTCAAAAAGACTGTTTCTTCCAGCAAATATGTGATTTTTCTTGTTTCTGCCGTATTCGGCAATTTGGCAGTTTGGTTTGTAGAACAACTTATTTATGTCAATTTCGAGTTTCTCTCTGTTTCATACATTGCAACCGAGCTGCTCTTGCTGTCTGTCCACATCATGCTGCAAGATTATGACACCACCGCCCATACCGATGGTACCCCAACAGAACCCAAGGACGTCTCCGTCACATTACCGCCTGATATTGAGGAACTTTTTTCCGCTTTCTCCGAACGTGCAGCCTATTTGACCGCAACGGAGCGCAGCATTCTGCAGTACTACGCCGACGGTTACGAAATAAGCGAGGTAGCAGAATTGGCTTTCATCAGTATCCACACCGTGCGCAAGCACAATGCAAACATGTACCAAAAGCTTGGAGTCGGTTCCCGAGACGAATTGATCCTTTACATTGATCTATTCCGACGAAGCGGACGTCTTGCAGAAATACTCCAGCCTCCGGAAAATCAATCTAAATCAAATTTAATATAAACAATTCAAGAGGCAGAATGGGAATTCCCGCTCTGCCTCTTTCTCGTCAAAAAGTACAAAACAGTGCTCGTTTTACTGTTCAAATCCTCCTAATCAAATTGTGTATTTTATCCTTTTCGCTGTAAAATTTTAAATTTGTTACTGCGATATTCTTTCAAACAATGTATAATATGGATCATAGAATGCATCGTGAAGGAGGATAGAGTGATGAAACAAATAATCTCGAGCCATCTCATTGATTACTCAGATGACGAAAGATTTTGTTTTGCCTTGCATTGCCAGGAATGCGGCAGCGAATGGAAGAGTACGCCGATCCGATTTTCTAAGGCAGGAGTTCCGCCGCTCTCCGAGGCCAAGCGGGTAATCACAGAAACGCTTTACCAACGTGAGCACGCGCAGGCCAAAACGCGCGCAATCAACGAGGCTGTACTTCATTTCAACAGTTGTCCACTGTGCGGCAAGCTTGTTTGCAATTACTGCTTTGTAATATGCGATGATCTGGATATGTGCCGCACCTGCGCCGTCCGTTTACAGGAGACCGGAGAATCCGTTATGGACTCTCTGCCCGACCAGATTTGCATCAACTGATAAAATACCGTGCTGACCAATGTGATTTAAGGAGGTAAACTTATGGGACTTTTCGGAAAGCTTTTTGACAAGAAAGAATGTGCCATCTGCGGCGGTGAGATAGGCCTTTTGGGCAACAGAAAACTGGAGGACGGTAACATGTGCAAGCACTGCGCCGCAAAGCTGTCCCCTTGGTTTGCGGATCGTCGCCAAAGCACTGTGGCTCAAATCGAAGAACAGTTGGCATACCGCGAAGCCAATAAAGAGAAGGTCGCGGCGTTCAATCTTACTCGCAGTTTGGGCAAAGGCACCAAGGTACTTTTGGATGAAGACAGCTGCGTATTCATGGTAACTGACAGCCGCGACCCTATCGAAGACAATCCCGACGTACTGGCTTTCTCCGATGTAACCGGCTGCGAGTTTGATATCGACGAGAGCGAAGATGAGATCACCTACCGCAACAAGGAAGGAAAGGAAGTCAGCTATAATCCCCCCCGATACAGATATCTTTACGATTTCTACATTACCATCAATGTACGCAATCCATATTTTGACGAAATCCGTTTCAAGCTCAACGGTGCATCCGTGGAAATTACGCCTCCCGCTGTCGGTGGCAGTCGCAGGAAGCCCGGTCTTGTTCGCATTGATGCCGAGCGCGATCCCGAATACCGTCAGTATACGGAAATGGGCGAGGAAATAAAGGCTGTGCTCATGGGCGCACGCCAGCAGGTTCGCGACGAAGCTGCAGCCGCAGCCGCTCCCAAGACTGCCGTGACCTGCCCCAACTGCGGCGCTACCACCACTCCCGATGCATCCGGCTGCTGCGAATACTGCGGCGGTGTAGTCGGCTGATAACTTAGAATTTATCCACAGAATGGAGTGATCATTATGGCCACTCAGGTCACCAACTATCAGTGTCCCAACTGCACGGGACCGCTTCACTTTGAAGCTTCCAGCGGTAAGGTGGAATGCGAGTTCTGCGGAAGCGCATACGAGCTTGACTATATTGAGAAGCTGTATGCAGCGAAGGACGAAAAGGCTGCCGAGGCTCATGCCAAGGTGGAAGAAAAACGCAAAAGCGGCGGCGCAGACGAATGGGATATGTCGGGACTCAGCGGCTCCTGGGGTGAGGACGGCGCGGGAATGCGCGCTTATAGCTGCCCCTCCTGCTGCGCGGAGATAATCTGCGATGAGAATACCGCTGCCACATCCTGCCCCTATTGCGGCAACCCCACCGTGGTGCCGGGACAGTTTGACGGAACCCTTAAACCCGATTACGTCATCCCCTTCAAGCTGAAGAAGGATGCCGCTGTCGCCGCGCTGAAAAAGCATTATTCCGGCAGACCCTTCCTGCCCAAGGCGTTCAAGGACAAGAATCACATAGAAGAGATAAAGGGCATTTACGTTCCCTTCTGGCTCTTCAATGGCGAAGCCGATTGCGAAGCGGTGTATGACTGCTCAAACAGCCGCACTTACCGCTCGGGCGATTATGATGTAACCGAAACCGACCATTATGAGGTGCTCCGAGAAGGTTTTGTTACCTTCTCCCGCATCCCCGTGGATGCCTCTACCAAGATGGCGGACGACTATATGGACTCCATCGAGCCCTTTGATTACAGTGAACTGAAGGAATTCTCCATGGCGTACATGCCCGGCTACCTTGCCGATAAGTATGACGTAAGCGTGGATGCCTGCAGCGCCCGCGCCGATGAGCGCGCCTATAATACCGCAGCGGATTGCCTGCGCTCCTCTGTCGGCGCTTACGGCAGCGTGCTTGAGCGTCATAAGGAAATTCGACTCAACCGCGGCAAGGTGCAGTACGCGCTGCTGCCTGTTTGGCTGCTTACCACCAAGTGGAACGGACAGAATTATATGTTTGCCATGAACGGTCAGACGGGAAAATTCGTGGGTAAGCTGCCCGTGGACAAAAAGCGGAAATGGGGCATTTTCGCCGCCGTTTATGCGGCGGTCGCTCTGGTCACTGCGATAGGCGTCCTTTTCCCCGGCGGCCTGCTGCGGCTGCTGGGAATGTAAGGAGGGCGGAACGATGAAACGTAAGATTTTAGTTTTGCTCTTTGCACTGTTACTCACCCTTGCACTGATATGTTCCGCGTCTGCTGCGGATTACGGCGTAATCTATACCGAAACAAGCAGCTTGTATTCGGATGAACTGAGCGCGCTGGGCGAATATGACCTGCCTCTGTTTACCGAAACCTACCACATCGATATGAGAGTGGACGTTCTTACAAGCCTTGGCGACTTCGCCTCCACCGAGGAAGCGGCAGCGTATATTTACGAAACCTACGGCTACGGTTATGGTTCGGGATTCAACGGTGTAACGCTGACAATACTTGTCCATGAGGACGGCGACGGTGTGGCTTTGGACGAATGGTACGTCTACGCAGGCGGCACCAGCCATGAGCTGACCACCAACGGCCCGTGGAATGTATACCCCGCGCTCGGCGAAATCATGATCGAAGAGTATTGGGCAGGCGATGCCGAGCAGGATTCCGCAGCTCTTGCCGCTGCGATCAGAGCTATGCTGGATGGAATGGAGCATTTCGTCCTTGCCGGCGGCGTTCACAGCACTATATGGCACCCCGAAACGGGTTTCGTGGACGGAGAAGTTGGCTATGATGAGCCGATTGCGGAACTCGACCCCGAGACTTATGCTCCTGATAGTTTCCCCGCAGCCGGAGAACTCATCGGATATGTTACCGATACGGCAGGTATCATGACAAATGACGACCGGAACGCTCTTGAAGAAGCTGCCCGCGATATTGCCGAACAATACGATTTCGGCGTTTACATCATTACAGTTGACAGCTTCAGAGACCACACCGATAGCTACGACGTTTTTGACGGAGCGACCACTCTATACAGAAAGTACAAACTGGGCATTGGTGAAGAGAGCAAGGGCATACTTCTGCTTCTCTCCATGAACGGTAGGGATTTCAGTCTTATTACATACAGTGATTACGGCAACTTCGTTTTTGATACCGAGACCCGCGAATCCATGACTTCCTGGTTCCTTGACAATTTTGCCATGGACGATTGGTTCGGCGGCTTTTCCGACTACCTTACGCTCTGCGAGCAGGTTCTCGCGGAAGGACCTGCCAAGCTGCAGGGCGAGATACGGGGCATGGTGGGTATCATCTTCATCCTGCCGCTGATAGTGGCATTTATCGTGATATTCATTCTCGGCTCCAAGATGAAGAGCGTTGCCAAGGCTACCCGCGCGGAGGTTTACGCCGAGGGCGGATTGCATGTTACCAATAGCAATGACCTCTTCATCAACACTACTCAAACCAGACGTAAGCGCAGCTCGTCCTCCTCGGGAGGCGGACGCAGCGGCGGTGTAAGCAGCAGAAGCTCCGGCGGCTTTGGCGGCACCAGCGGTAAATTCTGAGCGAGGTGCGGCGTATGAGAAAATATACAGCGATTTTGCTTGCGTTGCTTCTTGCTTTGTCGATGGCGGCCTGCGGACAATCTCCGCAGCTGCCCGAGCCGACACCTACTCCCGAACTTGCGGAGCCTGCTCCCGAACCCTCACCCGAAGTCACTCCCGATAATAATGAAACTCAGGGCGACGCAGTTTGCTCCTTCGAGGAACTTGAAGGTGTGTGGCTGCAGACGGGGTACGAAATAGAGGGCGAGATTGGCGAGACCATGCCCCACGATTTCAACAGCCTTGTTTTCAAAACGGTGGGTGAGGGAGAAGAGCAGACACTGCTGGCATCCTCCGAGGAATGGTATATAGACGGCTTTGACGATTACGGCAGCTATTATGACCGCAGCGTTACCCTGCTGAATGAACCGCTCTACGAAGGCTGCGGAAACGAAGTGTGGAGCGCTCGCGTAGGCGATGAAGCGCCTCGCAGCGAAGGGGGATACCCTCTGGAAACGGAATACTATGTAACCCTCATTGACCGCAACACCCTGCTGCAGCAGAGATATTTCTCTTATGACAACGGCACTATCCCCATGGTAAGCTATCAGACCTATAAGCGGTTTACGCCCGAGGCCTCCGATGTAACGGAGGCAACGCTGGCAGGCAGCGATTTTGAGTTGGTAGGATATATCGATTCCGAAGGCGTGCGCCGCGATACACATCCCAATTACAGTGATTTCCGCCTTCACCTTGACTCAAACGGCGGCTATGTATTTATGTTTTCCGTCGGCGCGGAAGAGTGTAATGGGGGCGGCAACTATTGGTCAATTGGCTGCGGTGGTACTCTCCTGCTTCGCAACGAGGATTTTTATGAGAATTGCTTTGCCGGCGCTGTTTCCGACGCGGACGGCATTACCGAAATCCTTCTTTGGGATAATGACGGCGGCATTCTGTGCCTGAAGTACATGGAAAACGGCGATGACAGATGGTTCGGCTATGTGGACACCATGACCGACATAGAAGGCAATGCCTTCGCCGCTCCCGCGAATGCACTGTGCGTGCTCTACAATCAGAGCTACGCAGATTTCGGCGGCTTGTACTCCCTGCCCTTCTATGAGGTCAGCGACGGCGCCGAAGCGCAGTGGGTACTGCTGACCGCAGTAAAGGACGGCAGCTACTTCTGGCTGCAGGATCAGGAAGGCTACTGCGCCGAGGATTTCGGTTATCTTGACGCAGGCGACTCCGTGGTACTCCGCTGCGATATCCCCGAAAGCGGCGGTATGTATCTGCAGATATCTACCTCGCTGGGAGATTATTGCTACGAACTGACCGTGTACGGCATAACGTTTGCCGACGGTTGGGGATATATTACAACCTGAGCAAATAAATGTTAATAATAAATGATGAAGCAATTTGGGAGTAAATCTCCCGCATTCGGAAAGGAGAAAAATTATGGGACTTATTAAGGCAGCATTGGGTTCGGCAGGCGGCGTTCTTGCTGATCAGTGGAAGGAATTTTTCTATTGCGACGCTCTTCCCGCAAACGTTATCGCGGTAAAGGGACAGAAGCGCACCTCCGGTCGTTCCTCCAACACCAAGGGCAGCGACAACATCATTTCCAACGGCTCCGTTATTGCCGTTGCCGATGGTCAGTGCATGATCATCACCGAGCAGGGCAAGGTTGTTGACATTTGCGCTGAGCCCGGCGAATACACCTACGATATGTCCACTGAGCCTTCCATCTTCACCGGTGACCTCGGCGACAACGTAAAGGCAATCTTCCAGAATATCGGCAAGCGTTTCACCTTCGGCGGCGAAGCCCCCAAGGATCAGCGCATTTACTATTTCAACACCAAGGAGCTTGTTGGTAACAAGTACGGCACCCCCGCCCCTATTTCCATCACCGCTCTTGTAGACAGAAGCGTTTCCCGCACCCTCACCATTGGCATCCGTTGCTTCGGCGAATACAGTTACAGAGTTACCAATCCTCTGCTGTTCTACACCAACGTCTGCGGCAACGTGGAAGAGGCATATGTAAGAGAAAACCTTGATAGCCAGCTGCGTACCGAGCTGCTCACCGCTCTCTCACCCGCTTTCGGCAAGATCTCTCAGCAGGGCATCGTCTACTCCGATCTAACCATGCACACCTTGGCAATCGGCGACGAGCTCAATGAGATCCTCTCCAAGAAGTGGCGCGACCTGCGCGGTATCGAGATTGTATCCTTCGGCGTTTCCTCCATACGTCCCGATGAGGAGTCCGAGGCAAAGATCCGCCAGATGCAGGAATCCCTCTTCTATTCCGATCCTACTCTGGCAGGCGCCCGTTCTGCCGCAGCTCAGGCAAATGCAATGGAAACCGCCGCGGGCAACACCGCCGGCGCCATGACCGGCTTTATGGGAATGGGCATGGCCGGCAGTATGGGCGGAAACAATGCAGCTAATCTCTTTGCAATGGGTCAGCAGCAACAGGCTGTAGCCCCCGCAGCTCCCGCCGCTCCCGCAGCAGGCCGCTGGACCTGCTCCTGCGGCACTGTAGCAACCGGTAAGTTCTGCCCCGAGTGCGGCTCTCCCAAGCCTGCTGCCGAGGGTTGGACCTGCTCCTGCGGCGCCGTAAACAAGGGCAAGTTCTGCTCCGAATGCGGCAGCAAGAAGCCTGCAGGTGTTCCTCAGTATAAGTGCGACAAGTGCGGCTGGGAACCTGAGAAGGGCGCACAGCCTCCCAAGTTCTGCCCCGAGTGCGGCGATCCCTTTGACAACGGAGATATCGTTTAATTCGTGTAAATCTCCCCATCCCAATCACAGCAAATGATCGGCTAAAATCTCGCCGCATCCTCTGCTCTGATGTCAAAAGGAGAATAAATATGAGACGCTTTATATCACTTTTTATGGCACTGATTTTCAGTGTATCGCTTATTACTGTTGCCTATGCAGAAGATTCGTCCGCCATATCAGGTGCACCAATCTACACCGAGGCATTCAACTGGGCCATTGAGAACAACCTACTAAAAGACTTTGAGGACGCTGCTTTTAATACTCGCACCATCTGCACCAGAAGTCAGGCGGTGGCCATTCTTTGGAACGCTGCAGGCGCTCCCACCCCCACGCTCGAATCCCATTCCTTCGTGGACATATCGCCTGCTATGAGCGACTACCTCGCAATTCTTTGGGCTGTTGAAAAAGGAATTACCGTAGGCTGTACGGATTACACCTTCGAGCCGGACGAACCCTGCACCAACGCTCAATTTCTCACCTTCCTTTGGCGAGCCGAGGGCATGCCTGCTGCAATGGCAGGCAGCTCGCTGGCAGCAGCTAACGGCGGTACCTATTACGCCGATGCGCTGGCATGGGCCGATGCCGGCGGTGTGATGTACCGTTCCCTTGATACTTTTTACACCACCGCACCCGTCACCTTTGCCGACGTGGCAACCTATCTGTATATGAATTCCATTCCCTTGGCAGCGGAAGAAACACCTCTTGCAGGTGCCGCTTCGGGTCAGCTGGTCATCTCTCAGCAGCCTGAAAGCACAGCCGTGAACGGAGGTATGGTATCCTTCACCGTGAAGGCTTCGGGCGGCAAAACTCCGTATTCCTACGCATGGGAAAGCAGAAGCGGCTCCGGAAGCTGGTACAGAGTTTACGATACCACTTCCAATACCCTCACAAAGTTCCCTGCTGCGTCTATGATATCCTCGGGACTCTACTTCCGCTGTGTTGTTTCCGACGCTGCAGGCAATAAGGTAACTTCCAATGAAGCCAAGGTTTTGGCAGACGGTGAAACCTATACCGGCGGTTCTCAGGGCACGGTGCCCACACCTTCTGCCGGCGGCTCTCAGGGTACTACTCCTGCACCTTCCGGCGGCGGCTCCACTCAGACCTCCAAGCCTCTGACCATCACAGCTCATCCGAAGGATGCAATCCTGGCAGGGGATTATGCTGACGTAGTTTTCAAGGTAGAAGTAACAGGCGGAACACCTCCCTATACTTACCGTTGGGAGGATAGCAGCAGATACCTTGATTGGGCGCATGTATTTGACTCCAAGTCCTCCAACACTCTGCCCTATACCCTCACCACCTTAAGTGCGGAAAATGATTTCCGTTTCCGCTGTGTTATCACCGATGCAAAAGGAAACTCCGTTACTTCCAATGAGGCTTCTATCATCTACACGGGCGACAGTCCCTTCCTGGGTGAACTCAAGATAACGGAAATGCCCGGCGATGTCAGCTGCGCAGCAGGTGAGACCGTCAAGCTTTCGATTTCTTGCGTGGGCGGTGAACTCCCTTACCGTTATAAGTGGGAATATCGCACAAGGTACAGCGGCTGGATCAAGCTTGACGAAAGTTCGTCGGGCACATCAACCCGTCTGAAAGCGACTAAGGAGCTTCTGTCCAACGGACTGCAGATCCGCTGCACGGTTACCGACTCCAACGGAGACTATGTCGTTTCCGATACCGCGCGCGTACTTGAAGTGGGTACCGACAAAGACGGAACGCTGAAAGTTACCCGTCAGCCCCAATCCGTTTACGGAAGCGGTTATGCCGTCGGAGATTCCGTTCAGTACTCTGTTGAGGTGAGCGGCGGAGTGGCTCCCTATAGTTATCAGTGGCAGGTTTATTCCAGACCGAGACACGAAGAGGATGTGGACTATACCGGCTTCTACGATATCGAAGAAACTCCCGGAGGTTGGGCGACCGGATATACAACATCCCATCTTACCGTTCCCTTCGCCAAGGATCTGACCGGAGATGACTACCAATTCTGCTGCCGTATCACCGACGCTACCGGAAAAACCGTTGTTACCAAGCCTGCCGGCTTTACGGATGCATACACCGGACCTATTGTTACATATCAGCCTGCAAGCGTTCTTTTCTACACAAATCTGTATGACGTTGTTGACGGAACCACAACTGCAGATTTTTACGTGAAAACGATCGGCGGCGCAGCTCCCCTCACATACCAGTGGCAGTACTGTCCCGCAGGCGGAGATGAGTATATAGATTTCGGCAGCGCAGACAGTTCCTGGGCATGGGGTTACAACACGAGCGAACTTACCGTGCTTGCCCGCCCGAACTTCGGCACATACGGCTCCGACCGCTACCAATCCCCCGGCTATCGCTGCAAAATTACCGCTGCAGACGGTCAGGTAGTCTACTCTAAAACTACCTATACGGTAATATACTACTAAGCTTCTGCAGAGCAGTAACACTCGGCAATATAAACCAATACTAAACAGGCGGGACGGTCTGTTTTTCGACCGTCCCGCAAAACCCCAAAACGGAGGTGGCATGGATGAAACGAATTATATCGATATTGCTTGCTGCAGTGCTTCTGCTTTCTGCGGCAGCCTGCTCTCGCGACGGAACCGATGCTCCGATGCCCGATACTACTCCTACGCCCTCCGCAGAGCCTCCTGCCACCGCAGAACCTCCTGCCACCGCAGAACCTCCTGCCACCGCAGAGCCTCCTGCCACCGCAGAGCCGGAGCCTTCGCTGCCGCCCGAGGAGGGTCTTGAACTGTTGTCGGTCAGGATAGCCACCGAGTCTGCGGCAGAATGGGCGGAATTTGTTCCTCTGTGTCAGGCTGTGTGGAGCGTTATGGTGCTTGGCGAAGAGAGCGCTGCGCGATATCCCGAACTTGCGAAGGTGATGGAGCGCAACAATGCGGCCTCCCGTAAATACGGAGAAGAATTCGTGGGAGAAAACCTTGGGTGGGCGCAGGAAATGGCGGCCGAAAGCGAATACTTCTACGGTCTTACCTGGAAAGATAAATACCTTGTTCAGCGCGCGGACGAGCATATTCTCAGCATCCGCGGCGATTGGGGCGCCTACACAGGCGGAGTGCATCCCAACTACGGCGTGTACGGAATGAACATCGACCCCGAAAGCGGCGAGGATGTACTGCTTAGCGATATCCTGACCGAAACCGACGGTCTTGCGGATATCCTTGCGAACAAACTACTCGAAAAATACCCGGACGTATACTTGGAATCTCTGCCCGAAATGCTGGCAGACTATGAACTTGAAAATTACTCATGGACTCTGAATTATCAGGGCCTGACTTTCTATTTTTCTCCTTACGAGATAGCCTCTTACGCGGCGGGTTTGCTGACGGTCACCGTTTGGTTTGACGAAGCGCCCGAGCTTTTCCGAGAGGAATACATGGAAGCACCCGAGCAGGGCTATTCCGTCGCCATACCGCTTGCTTCGGCCGTTGAATTTGACCTGAACGAAGCTGACGGTAAGCGTGACGAGATAAGAGTGAGCTATATGCAGCTGGATGGAACGGGACTCCTGCAGGCGACAATCGTAAAGAACGAAACTCAGCTGGAGGACACTGAGAACTATGCCTATGAATTTATGGCCTATCTTGTTCGTTTGGACGGCAAGAGCTACCTCTATCTTGAAGGTGTCGGTGAAAACGATTACCATACCCTCAGTGTTTACGACCTGAACGGTGATGAAATATTCCTTGCCGGCTGCGTTTACGGCAGCGAATTTAACCGCCGCTTCTATGAGGAGGGCGAGTACGGCGGCTACTATGCCGACCTATTCAACGACCCCGAAAACTTTAAACTGAGTACACGCCTCCATGTCCTCGGCACAATGAGAGGAGTGCAGACCTGCCGCGTAAATCCCGACAACGGCATGCCCGAGGCGGCAACAGATTATTACGACCTGAGCGGAAACCCCAGACGGCTTGTTTCGAAGCTTCCTCTGGAAGTTGAAATGCTTTCCGAGGATACCCGTGAGGAGCTGAGCGCAGGAACTGAGTTCCGAATGCTGCGCACCGACGGCGAAACCTATATGGATATGGCGCTTGAGGACGGAAGAGAATGCCGAATCACCCTTTACCGGGATGACGATACTTGGAGCTGGCTTATAAACGGTGTTTCGGAATGGGATTGCTTCGAAGACCTGTTTTATGCAGGCTGAGATTGAAAGGAACGGACAGATGAAATATACCCGTATAATTCTTGCCGCTATTCTTGGTCTTGCGCTTTTGACGGGTTGCGCCGCAAATAATGTAACGGATGCGGGAGGTGTGCCAATGGACATAAAATCATTTTCATTTCACCATACGGCATCAAATGCCGAGGAATGCTTCCGCTTCGAGCTGAGCATGGAGGAGGACGGTGTCCGACTCTATGCCGAAGAGCTGTTCATAAGCGGACGTGTGGCAGAGGCAACGCTTGAAGCAGCTCAGCTTGACCGCCTTTGCGAGCTGGCAGGCGAGCTTGGCGTTGCGAAGTGGGACGGATTTGACAAGGCAAGCAAACGCGGCTCCGACGGCAGCACCTTCACCCTGAACATTACCCTGACCGACGGCAGCACAGTGTACGCCCATGGCAGTAACCGTTTTCCCGATAACTACTCCGAACTGTATTCCGCAGTGCAGGAAATGTATAAGAAACTTATGGAACAATACGGAATTTATAATGAAGGAGCGGATGCCCCGTGAAACAAGGTTCGGGCGGCATAGGAATATTGTCGCTGGCAGTAATTGCGGCAGTGCTGCTGATCCTGCGCCGTGTCGCACCCTCTCTCGGGAGACTGTTTTTGATATTGGGCGGCATAGCCGTGTTTGCGGTTATAGCGCTGGTAGCGGTGGTAATTTTCTTCGCTTTCCATAAGCCTAAAAAGACACCCGAACAGCTGAACGCGGAGAATGCGGCAGCTATGGTGCGCCAAGGTCGGGCGCAGCTGATGGATATCCGCAGACTTGCCTCCAAGGTAAAGGATAGGTCGATAAGCGGTGCGAGCAACTCTATATGCTCCACTATTGAAAAAATACTGCAGACCGTTAAAAACCAACCTAAAAAGATAAACGATGTGGGTCGGTTCTTCCGCTACTATCTGCCCACAATGGAGAGCATACTTACAAAATACATCCACCTTGAAACCAATGGCACTCTCGCGGAGGACACCACTGAAAAGACGCTTTCCTGCCTTAAGGATATGGCAGCTGCCATGGAGAAGCAGTATCTTAACCTCTTCGATGCCGATAAGTTGGATCTGTCTGTAGAAATGGAAGTCCTTTTGCAGGTTTGCCGAAAGGACGGTCTTCTGGCAGATGATTTCGTGCTCCCCCAAACAGACTCTTCTCAAACTCAAAACCTTGAAAATGAGCAGCAGAGTCTTGCACAGTGAACTTAAAGAGCGAATTTTTAGTTCGCC
>JAFXFT010000130.1 GCA_017513385.1 Oscillospiraceae bacterium
AGTTAACCCCACCGACATCATCAATCAGTACGGCGCCGATACCATGCGTCTGTATATCATGTTCATCGGCGACTTCGAAAAGGCTGCTCCCTGGTCCAGTGATGCTGTAAAGGGCTGCAAGCGTTTCCTCGACCGTATCTGGAATCTTGGTCAGCAGGCCAAGGGTGCTACCGGCGAAGGCTACTCCAAGGAGAACGAAGCCTCCATTCACAGAACCATCAAGAAAGTCGGCGATGACATTCTCGATATGAAGTTCAATACCGGTATTGCAGCTCTTATGAGCCTTGTCAACGAGTTCTACGATAAGGGTGTGAGCCGCGGTGACATGAAGGCTCTGCTGCTCATGCTCTCTCCCTATGCACCTCACATCGCAGAGGAAATTTGGGAGATACTTGGCTTCAAGGGTATGTGCTGCGCACAGGCATGGCCCGAGTATGACGAGAGCAAGACCGTAGAGGCTGAGAAGACCATGGCTGTTCAGGTCAACGGCAAGCTCCGCTCCACCATCACTGTTGCTACCGATTCCGACGATCAGACCGTTATCGACGCAGCCTGCGCCGATCCTAAGATCGCAAAGATGATGGAGGGCATGCAGCTTGTAAAGAGCATCGTTGTAAAGAACAAGCTGGTCAACCTTATTTTGAAGCCTCAGGCATAATAAAGCATAATTACCTATTGACAATAGTGCTCAATTGCATTATAATACTGACCGTTAAAGCCGAATGAGGCCCTTAAGCGCCGGCATAAGGCGTATTGGAGGGAGGGAAATAGATGTCTGAAGTTAGAGTAAAGGAAAACGAGTCCCTTGACAGCGCGCTGAAAAGATTCAAGAGAAACTGTGCTAAGGCTGGTGTTCTTTCCGACCTGAGAAAGAAGGAGTACTACCAGAGCCCCAGTGTTAAGCGCCGCAAGAAGTCTGAGGCCGCAAGAAAGAATAAGAATAAGAGATACTATTAATTCTTATAGATTAAGAGGTCGCCATAAGGCGACCTCTTTGTCGTATGGAGATGAAGTTATGCTTTATGAATGTCATGCACATATAATGCTGGACGGAGTAAGTCAAAAGGAAGCTCAGCAGCGCCATGCAAACGGCCCGGACGAGAGCTGGGTGCGTGCAAAGCTGGAGGAGTATAAGACTGCGGGCGTGGGCTATATCCGCGACGGCGGCGATAAATTCGGCGTGTCCGTTCTTGCCGCACGCATTGCACCGGAGTACGGCATATGCTTCCGCACGCCTTGCTTCGCCATTCACCGCAAGGGTCGTTACGGCAATATGCTGGGTCGCGCCTACGAAAGCATGGCGGAGTACCGCGCCCTTGTAAATGAGGTGAAAGGGCAGGGGGGCGACTTCATCAAAATAATGGCGACCGGCATTCTTGATTTCAATGAGTACGGCAAACTGACCAGCAAGCCTCTGGGAGAAGCGGAGCTGCGTGAGATGGTGCATATTGCCCATGATGAGGGATTTGCCGTTATGGCTCACTGCAACGGTGCAGATAATATAAAGGCTGCCGTGGCCGCTGGTGTAGATAGTATAGAGCACGGCTTCTATCCCGACGAGCAGGCACTGAATGACCTTGCCGCCTCCGATGCCGTGTGGGTGCCTACCTTTGCGCCTATATGCAATCTCATCGGCAGCGGTCTGTTTCCTGACGATGTGCTGCGCCGTATCGCAGAGCAGCACGCCCTTGACCTTGCACGCATTAATTATATAGGTGGCGTAGTCGCACCGGGCAGCGACGCGGGCGCGATGAATGTTCCCCACGCTCAGGGAATAAAGGACGAGTACGGTTATATGAAGACTGCCGTATCTGACGATGCGCTGCACGAGGGCGAGGGTATGATAGAACTGCTCTTCAAAAAACACTGATACATATTATATATGTGTAGAGGAATTTAAAAGAAAAAAGTGATTTTTTGCTGCGTATACATATTATATATGTATATATTGCCATAATGCTGTAAAAAAGCATAAAAGGGCGGGTATATTTTGCCTTGTTTAGGGCAAAATGCTGATTAGTAAAATATCAAAGAAAAAATGAAAAAAATAGTTGACAATAGGTAGATTTTTTGGTAATCTACAAGGGCGCGTTAGAGCGCAGGGCTTTTGCGAGCCCAAATGCGATGAAGCGGGAGATTGCTCGGGCGGTTTCCGAGGTAACTTCCGTGGAGTATGTCCGATAATCGGGCGGCTGGAGAATATCTGTCCCCGGGAAAACCACCGGGAATGCAGTGCTGACGCACTTTTAGTATATCGCTGCGTCAGAATTTAGCCGGCTAACTATGCCGGCTATACTTCTGCCGGAGAGTGATACGCACGGCGGCGGGGACAAGAAATTTCTCAGGTGCGTCCAACCAAACGTACAAACAACAGGAGGAAAACAAAACCATGGCAAACAAGACCATCAGAATCAGACTTAAGGCTTACGATCATCAGCTCATCGACCAGAGTGCTGAGAGAATAGTTGAAACCGCAAAGCGCACCGATGCTAAGGTTTCCGGTCCTATTCCCCTTCCCACCAAGAAGGAAGTCGTAACCATCCTGCGCGCAGTACACAAGTACAAGGACAGCCGCGAGCAGTTCGAGCGCAGAACCCACAAGAGACTTATCGACATCATCGACCCCAGCCAGAAGACCGTTGAGGCTCTCATGTCCCTCGAGCTTCCCGCAGGCGTTGAGATCGAGATCAAGCTCTAATAGCAGCCCACATTAATTTGCTTGCACCACAGTCCGTCATCTTGCGGGACGGACGGGTCAAGTTGGCCACGGACAAAAGAACCGTAGGTCAACCAATAACCTTTAAGGAGGAAATAAGATGAAAAAGGCAATCATCGGAAAGAAAGTCGGCATGACCCAGATTTTCGATGAGACCGGCAAGGTTATTCCCGTAACCGTTATTGAAGCCGGTCCCTGCACGGTCGTTCAGAAGAAGACCGCTGAAAAGGAAGGCTATGCTTCCGTTCAGCTCGGCTTCTCCGAAGTTAAGGAGAACGACCTCAACAAGCCCGAGCTCGGTCACCTGAAGAAGGCTGGCGTAGCTCCCGTAAAGTACCTCAAGGAATTCAGACTTGAGGACACCACCAGCATCAACGTAGGCGACATTCTCAAGGCTGACGTTTTTGCCGCAGGCGATAAGGTAGACGTTACCGGTATCAGCCGTGGTAAGGGCTTCGCCGGTGTCGTAAAGCGCCACGGTGCTCACATCCAGAAGAAGTCCCACGGTGGCGGTCCTGTTCACCGTCACGCCGGTTCCATGGGCCCCATCGATCCTGCTCACATCTTCAAGGGCAAGATCGGCGCCGGTCACATGGGCGTTGACCAGGTTACTGTTGAAAACCTCGACGTTGTTAAGGTTGACGCAGAGATGAACCTGATCGCAGTTAAGGGTGCCATCCCCGGCCCCAAGGGCGGTATCGTCTATATCAAGAACACTGTTAAGAACAACAGAGTTAAGAACACCGATACCACTATCAGCAACAATCCCCAGAAGGCCTCCGGTAGAAATCCCCAGAAGGCCTCTGCAAGAAAAGCCTAAGAAAGGAGAGATTTTGAAATGCCTACAGCTAAGATGTTTAATATGGCAGGTCAGCAGGTTGGTGAAGTCGAGCTCTCCGAGGCCATTTTCGGAATCGAGCCTAACGCTGCAGTTCTGCACGAGAATGTTAAGAACTACCTGGCAAACCAGAGACAGGGCACTCAGAGCGCTCTGACCAAGGGTGAAGTTTCCTACTCCACCAAGAAGCCCTGGAGACAGAAGGGTACCGGCCGCGCACGTGCTGGTTACAAGGCTTCTCCCGTATGGACCCACGGTGGCGTTGCATTCGCTCCCAAGCCCAGAAGCTACAGATACTCCCTTAACAAGAAGGTAAAGCAGCTCGCTATCAAGAGCGCTCTCTCCATCAAGGCTGCTGCCGGCAACGTTATCGTTGTTGACGGTCTCCAGATGGATGCCATCAAGACTAAGGATTTTGCAAAGTTCCTCGCTGCAGTTAACGCAGAGGGCAAGTCCATGATCGTTACCAACGGCACTCAGGAGAACGTAATCAAGTCCTCCCGCAACATTCCCGGTGTCAACACCACTCTCGCTTACTCTGATGCAAACGACAATCAGAAGAAGGTTATGTGGAACGTTTACGACATCATGAATGCCAAGAGCCTGATCCTGGATAAGGA
>JAFXFT010000131.1 GCA_017513385.1 Oscillospiraceae bacterium
AGGTGGCAGTCGCCTTGCGACTGACGGATGAGGGGACGGCACGAAGTGCCGCAAATATAGTGATACTGCCATTTTTGCCGCTTACGCGGACCCTCATCAGTCAACTTCGTTGACAGCTTCTCCTCAAGGGAGAAGCCTTTCTCTTTCTTTACCTTTTTACGTCTATTTGACTCCTTTGACAGTATCAAAAACAGGAGGACTAATAGTCCTCCTGTTTTCACGTTCTGCCCGCCGGCATCTGCCGCCCCTCATGGTTGATGGTATACTCGCCCGTCAGCAGCAGCTGAGACACCGGCACTATGGAATAGCCCTCGGCTATAAGCCCCTCAATTATCCCCGGCAGCGCCTCGGGCGTATGCTTGGCAGCGTTGTGGAAAAGCACAATGCTGCCCTTCTGCACCTTTGGCAGCACCCGATTCTGTATCTCCGACGCGCTCAAATCCTTCCAGTCAAGACTGTCCACGTCCCACTGAATGGTTTTCACACCCATACCGTCCACGGCGGCGATGACCTTGTCATCATATTCTCCGTAGGGCGCACGGAACAGGGTCGGGCGCACGCCTGTCACCGCCTCAATTTTATCGCTGCAGGCGTTGATGTTTGCCACCACGCCCTCCGCAGAAAGCTGGGTGAAATGGGCATGGTCGTCAGAATGGTTCATAACTTCATGCCCTGCGTCATGGAGCGCCTTCACCGACTCCGGATACTTCTCCACCCAATCGCCCACCACGAAAAACGTGGCCTTCACCTTGTACCTGGCAAGAATGTCGATAAGCTGCTGGGTATCCTCGTTGCCCCATGCAGCATCAAAGGTCAGCGAACAGGCCTTGTCGTCCCGCGCCACGCAGTAAATGGGCAGCCGACGGGCCGTTGCCGCCGCACCCACCACCCGCGGGCTGCATACCGCGCAGAACACTGCCACCGCCGCCGCGAAGCCCGCCGCAATGGCCAGCCACCGCCTGTTCATTACCAGCACCCCGCCCCGAAAGGCAGTTTTTTCCTTTGTTCTTCCTGCTTTTTTCATGCTCATCATCTCCTTGGATAAGCATATTCGGCATAGCAGAAAAAAAGAAGCGGTGGATGAGGGGCGACCACGCAGGTTCGCCCCTCGCAAAATCCAAGAACATTTGTCACCCTGAGCGCAGCGAAGGGTCTCCGCACCGATTACACCGCCAATCTATAATAAACTGCGGAGATGCTTCGGCAGAGCCTCAGCATGACAAAGCTTTAAGTCTATGCCGTGCAACGAACAATCGCAAAAACCAAAATTTTATTCGTAGGGAATGGGCCTGCCCATTCCGTCATATTGCTTCACTTCCGGCAGTATCTTTACAAACGGAACAGGCAGGCCTGTTCCCTACAAGCTTGATTTCACTTCATTCACTGACCGTTCCGCCACCATCGTCCACTTACGATCCGCAAAAACAGACCGCCTTGCGAACACAAGGCGGTCTGCCGATATATCAAAGCTCTATATATGCCGAACGGAAACCTATATCGGGGTAAATAAACGCCCGCGATTCGCGGATATATACGTCCCAAATGCCGCCGATGGCGCCGTCGAACCATGAACCTCCGCGGGCAACGACGCGCTCTCCGTAGTTGCGCAGGAAGAGGTAGCCTCCGTCGCGGTAGCCGTCCTGTCTGGGATACAGACCCAACTGCTGCAGGCACATACTCGGCTCGAGACCAACTTCGGCGCTCAGGTCGAAAAACGGCATCCAGCCGTAGGCACGGTGGGAAATATCCTCCTCGCCGCCGGTATAATTGGGATTTCTCACCTCGGTGCTTAGCTTGAAACCGTCGCCCACCGCCACGTCCTCGGGACCGGAAATACCGGACTTCACGCCGTCCAGCTTCATGCTGCCCGCACTGCCGGGTGCAACAAGATTTCCCGCCGCGTCAATAGCGCGCCAAAGTACGCTGCCGCAGCTTTCGTCCACGTTCAGCGCGCTGTCATTATCGGGGATCACCTGTATTTCCCCGTCCACCACGCGCACACCCGCCACGAATTCCCATACGTTGCCGTTAAGGTCGGCAATGCCGTAGTCCGTGTGGTCATGGTTCCAGCTGGCAGGGCCGCTGCCGGTAAGAGTGCGCATCTCGTTGCGGTTCTTCTCGCCCCGGTTGTCGCCGACCAGCACACCTCTTTCATGGGGCGCTGCGTGATACTTGCCGAAGGCGCTGTTTCCGTGGGGCACGGTATTGTTCCGCACGCACCAATGGGCAATTGCCGTCCACTCGGCGTTGGTCATAAGGTGCCAGCCTCTGCCCTTAGCCGCGCAGGCGGCGCGGGCATCGTCGATGGTCAGCGTATGGGCAGGGTCGCGCCCCGGCAGGCTGTATGCCCGTCCGTTTTCAATCACGTTGAGGTACTTACTGATATAAATGCAGTCATGCACCTTTCCGTCCACCACAAAGGCGGAGCAGGGCGCGTCCTCGCCGCCCTCGATAACGTCCGACCAGTAAAACATGGGTATGCGCACCATAACCGAGGGCATACCCGCATCGTCAAGAATAATGGTGTTTTTACCGCCGCTGGCGGCCTCCAGCGCAAAGCGAATTTCATCAAAGCCTGCCACGGTCAAACCTCCTTAAGCGCCCAAAGGGTCAGCTCCACATTTTCCGCGGAAAACTCCGCCCATGCTTTTCTCAGCACCGGAAAGCCCACGTCATCCGCCACGCCGGTCTCTTCGACGGAAAATTCCGCCGCGGGCAGTTCAATTTCCGCCACGTAGCGCCACGCAGCACCGAGAGTCAGCTTTCCGTCCCTATCTGCAGAGATTACAATCGTCTGAGGATACGGACGCTGAAGCGCCGCAAGGTCAAGGTGCAGCTCACCGCCAAGGGTCAGCACGCTCCCCTCAAGGGAATATTCCACATATCTTCCGCTGTTCTTATACTTAATTCTCATTCGCACTCACCCACAATCCGCCAGCGTATCTCCGCTTCGCGGGCAGAGCCCGTAAACTCCAAAGAAAATCCGTTCACCGCTTTGCCCGAAACCACTATATCCCCCACTTCGCCCTCGCTGCCGACCACCTCGGTCAGAACAGCGTAATCTCTGCCGCTCTGCTCTTTTTCAAGGGCAACGAGCTGCGCAGAATCGTTGAAGGGAAATGATTTCGTATTCCTGAGCCTTACTGTTCCGCTTTCCATAAAAGTCACCACCGCACAATATATTCTTATAATATAAGTATAGTGCCTCCCTGTGCAAAATGCAATCCCGCAGCCAAATACGCAAACAGACCGCCTTGCGAACGCAAAGCGGTCTGCCGATATATCAAATATGTATCAATCTACAAATATTTTGCTGCCGATAGTGTTGGAAAGTATTCTGCCCATCTGCGCAGGACTTACCTCCGGCTCCTCGTACAGCCAGTGGGAGGCCATACCCACGCAGCCAACCATAGCATAGGTAAATGCCAGCCTGTGGCAGGGATCATCGGTTCTGCAGTGACCCGCCTCCGCAAGGTCGCTGAAAAGCTTATCAAACATGCGTTTGGAAAAATCCGCATTGCCGTTCTCGCTGAGCAGAGAGCCCCACATGTCCGAATTCTCTCTTATATGACGGAACATCTCCGTGCAAAACTGCTCCCGCCCCTCTATATCGGCTGCGGTAATATTCAGCACATAGCCGCTCAGCTGTTCCATCGCCATGTTCTCTGTATGGCGCAGCAGGTCGCTTTGATCGACAAAATGCGCATAGAACGTGCCACGGTTCAGCTCTGCCGTCTCGCAGATCTCCTTTATAGTTATCTTGCCTATAGGCTTGCTTTTCATAAGAGCCACAAGACTGCGGCGCAGCATCATCTTGGTAAATTCTACGCGTCTGTCGTCCTTTTTACCCGCCATTTTATCCCCCTCCAAAACATCAAATGCAATTCATTATACTATCTGCAGCCCCTTTTGGTCAATCCCCAGATAGAATTTTTGCTTATTTTAAGCTTTTTTGTCATGCGTTCTTTCCGTATTTTCACCAACACATCTTCCGTTATTTTGAAAAATTTTTTATTAACATACATTTATCTCATTCTATGTCCATCATCTTTCGCGCGCAGAAAAACTGAATATTGTCCGTTATGTAATATTTAATTATAATTTATATATAGTTTCGAAACCTTATCGAGATCAAAACAAGTTAAATTGAAAGGAGCATAAAAATGAAAAGGATTTTCTGCCTGATTCTCGCACTCGTTCTCGTCGCCGCCCTGTTCACAGGCTGCGGAAAGACGGATGCACCCACGCCCACCCCCACGCCCGACAGCGGCGCTCAGCAGACACCGGACGCAGCCGGGGAGGTCACCGACACTCCCGATCCCACCCCGGAGCCCGCAGCTTACCTTTTTGCTCCGGGAAACTACGAAACAGACGAAAAGGGTTGGCCCACCAATTATTACACCTATGACAGCCCCTTCTGCCTCGTAGAAGAAACTCTCTCCTACTGGACCGTTAACTGGACTCCCCAGATCCTCCCCGCCGAGGGCATGGACGGCATTGACTTCTGCATAGCCGAGCAGGAAGCCACCGGCGTAGACATTGAGTACATAGTCGTTCCCTCCGAGACCCGCACCGAGAACTTCTCCGTTCTGCTTGCAGCCGACGACCTGCCCGACCTGATGAACCAGGCTGATATGTACTACCCCGGCACTGAGATAGATGCCATCGAAGAGGGCTATTTCGCCAATATCTACGATTATAAGGAATACTGCCCCAACTATCTCTATCACATCATTTCCAACAAGGACACCGACAAGAACCTTTATGACCAGTGCTTCCTTGACAATACCCACATTTCCAAGTTCATGGGCATGAGCAACATGGGCGGCATGGACGCTACGGTTATCGCCGTCCGCGCCGACTGGCTGGATAAGCTGGGCATCAACAAGGACGATCTTGACACCATCGAAGAATACACCGCAGTTGCCGAGCTTATGCGCACCGAGCTGGGCGCAACCTATCCTCTCTCCCTCATCAGCGACTGCCTCGACTCCGGCAGCTACCTTGGCTGCTACGATACCTACACCACCCTCAGCTCCACTTACGTCAACGCCTTCCCCTCTCCCCATGTAGAAAACGGCGAGGTCGTTTTCTACTTCAGCGACGATAATTCCAAGAAGCTCGTCGAGCATCTGAGCCAGTGGGTAGCCGACGGTCTTATCACCCCCAACTGGATGAACAACACCGACGGTGAAACCAATGTTGCCAACGGCATCGTTGGTATCTGTACCATGCCTGTAAGCACCCTCAGCTATTATGAAGCCATTTCCACCGACCCCGACTGCCGTTGGGAAGTTCTCAAGAAGCCCAGCCTCTTTGAAGGTCAGGTACATCACCTCGGTATCAGCAAGGGTCTTTGCAACGGCTTCGGCCGCACTCAGATAAGCGCCTCCTGCGAGAATATTCCTCTTGCCGTTACCTGGTGCGACTGGCGCTACAGCCCCGAGGGCTCCGAGCTTTCCGCATGGGGCGTTGAAGGCCGCCTGTGGGAGTATGATGCAAACGGAAGAAAGGTTGCCACCGAGTGGGCATACAACAACCCCGACGGTCAGATCTTCGGCTTCCTCCAGTGCACCTATTCCTCCAACTTCCTCGCTGAGCACGGTCTTGGCGACGCCACCTCCGCCTACTGCTATCCCGGCGGCGAAAAGGCTCTTGAGTACTTCGATTACTGGTATCAGGTAGAATACGACGGCGCTTACGAGTGGCCCAAGGGCATCGCCCTCACCGAGGACCAGTCCGCAGCCTTCATGGCCTATGTTGATATCGATACCTACATCTGCGAAAACATTCTCGCCTTCGTCAGCGGCGTAAAGCCCATCAGCGAGTGGGATGCATACGTTGCCCAGCTCTCCGCTATGGGTATTGAAGAGGCCGAGGCCATCTATCAGGAGGCTTACGATGCCTATCAGCTGAGCCTTGCTGACAGAGAGTTCTGATATCCCAAATATCATTTTGCCAAAAAATGAGGCTTTTTTATTAGATTTTCCGCTATTTTCACGGTTTTTCCCTTTATCGGAAACTAATGGTTGTTTTATCAGAAAGCATTGTGTATAATCATTCTCGTGTGTAACAGTATTGCTTTTCTCCTGTTCCACGTCATATCAGAGCAACTTTCTGATATTCTACCTCGACCGGACGCGGAAAATGTGCCGTCTCCGCGTCCAATTACGGGCTGCCGTGCCGGGCAGCCCGTAATTTTTTTCAAAAGGGCTTGTCCGTTGAATATGCAAAACCCAAATTCATTCACAGGGAATGGGCCTGCCCATTCCGCCACGGCAGTTCACTTCCGGCAATATCGTTACATAACGGCAGGGGCACGCCCCTGCCCTACGAACACGATTTCACTTCATTCGTTGAACGTAGGGAACGGTCTTGACCGTTCCGCCACCGCACCTATTATCCGAACGTAGGGCGGGGGCGTGCCCCCGCCGCCTGCACCGCAGCATCGAACAACCCACATTGCTGCGTATCGCCGTCCTCCTTTTCGGTGGTCGGTAAATTTTTTATCCCAATCGAAAGATAAGCATTTACTATTACCTTTTTTTGCATTATAATAAGTCTATAATTATACCTATTTCAGTCCCGAAAGGAGCGTTAACCATGTTTGAACTCAAGCCCATCACCGAGCGAGTGCAGCGCATGCGCGCCCGCTACCGCGACACCATGCCCAGCATCTGTATAGCCCGCTACCGTCTGGTGACCGAATTCTATCAGCAGAATATGTCCCTCACCGGCGTGCTCAAGCGTGCCTATGCCATGAAGCACATTTTTGAGAATATCCCCGTCCGTATCGACGAGGGCGACATTATCGTAGGCGCACAGGGCGCCGTTTACCGCTCTGCCGCCATCTATCCCGAATATGACCTGACCTCCCTTCCCCAGGAAATAGCAAACGGCAACATCACCAACCGCAAGTATGACCCCTATACCATCTCCAAGGAGGACGGCGACTACATTCTCGCCACCGCCGATTTCTGGCGTCAGGAGAGCATGGGTGCCAAGATGCGCCACTATCTGCTGGACGGCTTCGTTGACCATGACGGCAGCGGCACCACCACCCACTCCGCCCTTTGGGGCAACTCCGGCCCTGTAGGCCATTTCTGCACCAATTACCGCGCCGCTCTCCACAAAGGCTTCGGCGCTATCATGGCAGAGGCCAAGGCCAAGATGGCTCAGATGGAGGACGAGGGCATCTACGGCACCGAGATAGACAAATACTATTTCTATAAGTCCATCGCCATCGTCAGCGAGGGCATGATAACCCTCACCAAGCGCTACGCCGCAGAGGCAAAGCGTCAGGCAGAGGAATGCACCGACGCAGCGCGCAAGGCCGAGCTGGAGATGATAGCCGAGAGCCTTGACCGCATTATGGAAAAGCCCTGCGAAACCTTCCTCGATGCTGTCCAGTGCCTGTACATGTACGAAACCTGCCTCGCCCTCGAGGGCAATATGCACGGCATGAGCATGGGCAGAATCGACCAGTACCTTGGCGAATACTATGACCGCGACATCGCAAACGGCACCGTTACCCCCGAGTACGCTCAGGAGATAATGGACACCTTCTTCCTGAAGATAGCCGAAATGAATAAATTCTGGGGCGACGGCGGCGAAGCCGGTCAGCCCGGTTACACCAGCGGCCAGCTGATGACCCTCGGCGGCGTTGACCCCAAGACCGGCGAGGACGCAACCAATGCCGTCACCTATATGATGCTCCAGTGCTCCGCCCGTCTGGTTCTCCACGATCCCCCGCAGGCTCTGCGAGTTCACAAGGGCACTCCTCAGGAGCTTTGGGAGGCAGCCATCGCCACCACCCGCATCTGCGGCGGCGTTCCCTCCTTTGAAAGCGACGAGGTCATTATCCCCGCCCTCATGGACAGAGGTCTTTCCCTTGAGTCCGCCCGCGACTACTGCCTCATCGGCTGCGTAGAGCCCGGCGGCACCGGCGACGAATGGCCCGCCTGCGGCGGCACCGGCGCAGCCTCCTACTGGAACATGGCAAACGCCCTGTGGCTGGGTATCAACAACGGCTACAACCCCATGGGCGTAAGAAAGTTCTCCGTTCAGACCAAGGGTCTCAACGAGAGCGTTGAAGCTCCCAAGCAGGTCGGTCTGCCCACCGGCTACCTTTACGAAATGGAAACCTTCGAGGAGGTTCTCGAGGCCTATAAGAAGCAGACCGAGTTCTTCGTAAAGTGGCACGTATCCTGCACCAACAACTTCGAGTATCTGGCCCGCAACATTATCCCCCTGCCCGTAGTTTCCGCAACCATGGAAGGCTGCATGGAAAAGGGCGCAGACGTTATGTGGGGCGGCGCAAAGTATAACTCCACCGGTATCGCCGGCGTAGGTATCGGCAACGTAGCCGACAGCCTGCAGATGATAAAGCACCTCTGCTTCGATACCAAGAAGTGCACCACCCGCGAGCTTTATGACGCACTTATGGCAAACTGGGAGGGCTACGATGACCTCCACGCCTACATCAAGAACGAGGCTCCTCACTACGGCAACGGCGACCCCGAGGTAGACCAGTGGGCACGCTGGGCCTCCGACGTATTCGCCAACGCCATCAACCGCTCCACCGGCCCCAGAGGCCGCTACAGTGCAGGTCTTTACCCCGTTACCACCAACGTAGGCTTCGGTATGCAGACCGCCGCCACCCCCGACGGACGCAAGAAGGGCGAGCCCCTCGCCGACGGTATCTCCCCCGTTCAGCAGATGGATAAGAGCGGCCCCACCGGCGTTCTCCTCTCCGTCGGTCAGATCGACCATCGCAAGTTCCCCAACGGCACCCTGCTCAACATGAAGTTCAGCCCCTCCTGCTTCGAGGGCGCAAACAGCGTCGATAAGCTCATCGCCCTGCTCAAGACCTACTTCTTCCAGCTCAAGGGCATGGAGGTACAGATAAACGTAGTCAGCGCCGACACCATGCGCGCCGCCCAGAAGGATCCCGCCAGCTACAAGGATCTGGTCGTCCGCATCGCCGGCTTCTCCGTCTACTTTGTCGAAATGCACCGCGCCGGTCAGAATGACCTCATTAACCGCACCGAGCTGTTAATGTAAGGCGAATGCAGTGAATTGGGCTTCGCCCATGAATTGAATCTTCGCTTCATGAATTGGCGCTGCGCGCCATGAATAATTATATTTTTCATGCCCCGAAGGGGCAATTCATGCGAAGCAATTCATGAAATCTTTGATTTCAATTCATGCCGCAGGCAATTAATATCAAAAAATTAACATATAAGGAGCGACCAATATGAAGTACCCAAGACCCGAATTCAACGATCCCAATGTTCCCGTTATAGAAAGCCGCGGCCTTTTCGGCGGCGGAACCATGAAGTTCCCCGTATTTGAGCGCCCCATCTCCATCAAGGAGAACTTCAAGCGCGCATACACCCGCAACAATCCCGTTTGGGTCCCCAACAGCATGACCGACGTTTCCACCAACATGCTGGCAACCATGAACGGCATGCCCGAGGCTGACTTCTCCCGCACCGAGCGTTATGACTGGGTTGACTGGTTCGGCGTAGAATGGACCTACGTTCCCGAGGCAGGCGGCCCCATGCCCAAAATCGGCACTCACTTCATGGAGGACATCACCGACTGGAAGGAAAAGGTCAAGTTCCCCAATCTGGACGATTATGACTTCGAGGGCTGCTGCAAGAAGTTCATGGAGACCTCCTACGATCCCAACAAGGTTCTGCAGGTCAATATCGGTCTGGGCTGCACCGAGCGTTTCGTCGCTCTCCTCGGTGGCTACAGCGAGGCAATGGTAGCCATGGCTCTCGAGGGCGAGACCGTCCGCGAGTACCTGGAAGCCTTCGCCGATTGGGAAATTCAGGTCATCGACCGCCTGTGCAAGTATCTCCCTCTGGACATGATCACCTACCACGACGACTGGGGCACCGAGCGCGACACCTTCTTCTCCGAGAAGATGATGGAAGAGATCGTTTATCCTCCCACCAAGCGCATCGTTCAGCACGTCAAGGAAAAGGGCATCTGCTTCGAGCTCCATAGCTGCGGCCACATCGAGCGCTTCATTCCCTATATGATCGACCTGGGTGTTGACCTCATTCAGATCCAGGCCCGCGCCAACGATATTCCCGCTTACAAGAAGAAGTGGGGCGACAAGATCGGCTTCGACCTGTCCGTAATGCCCGCTC
Organism: Oscillospiraceae bacterium; assembly: GCA_017513385.1. Taxonomy (GTDB): domain Bacteria; phylum Bacillota; class Clostridia; order Oscillospirales; family Oscillospiraceae; genus RGIG6375. The sequence goes on from JAFXFT010000131.1 coordinate 10,164, forward strand.
CCGGCTCCGGCAAGGACGAGATCATCGCCGAAGTCCGCAAGATGGTCGACGATTACGCAGCAGGCGGCGGCTTCTACTCCTCCGTCTACGCCGGCGATCCCGAGCTCCTCTGGTACGGCACCTCCGAGCTGTTCTACTACAGCCGCGAGAAGTACGAAGAAGAGCAGGGCAAGTAAGTCCCAAACATTATAAGCTTTGAATAAACCGCAGTAGGGAGCGCCGAGGCGGCGCTCCCTACAGTACTAAAACGCATATTTTTCCGTCATTCCCAGCACAGCGAGGAATCCCCTATCCAAAACTTTATATGTCATTCCGAGCATAGCGAGGAATCCCCCGGTTGAACGGCCTGCAGTAACGACTGCAGCAAAACCATACGGGGGATTCTTCGGGCTTCGCCCTCTGAATGACGCAATATGTAAAATCACATTCGTAGGGAACGGTCTTGACCGTTCCGCATAGTAACGTTACTTCCGGCAGTAAACCAAAAAACGGAATGGTCAAGACCATTCCCTACAAGTATGATTTCACTTTATTCCATCACCGTAGGGGCGGCTTTGCCATCATCCCGCCGCCCACCACCGCAAAAACAACAATACGCACCAAGGCCAAAACCCAAAATAATTATCAATTATCAATTTTCAATTCTCAATTCCCGATTAATATGTCACTTATCACGATTGCCAAAAACGGCATTATATGGTAAAATAATTACAGAATAAGACACCTGACTTCGAGGAGCAAAATCCGGAGAGAAAGGACCGCGCCGCAGCCCTTACTCAAGGGCGGAGTGTCGCTGCACGTCCTGTACCTTCGGGTGCAGGATTTCGTCTTATATCCCCCCTATA
>JAFXFT010000132.1 GCA_017513385.1 Oscillospiraceae bacterium
GACCGAGGGAGAATAACCCATGACAATAATGCTGGACACCGATGTTCTGGTGTCGGTCATATTCTTCCCCTCGGAGCGGACGCGGAAGTTCGTCCGCGAGGTCAGCGACCGCCATCACATCGTGCTCTGCGACTGCGTTATCGGAGAGCTTGAGCGGATAGTTGAGCGCAAGTTCCCCAACAGAAAAACCGCTATGGAGCAATTTTTAATTGCGCTGCCCTACCGATTGGTAATGACCGACGAGGGGCAGGGCAGGCGCGAGCGCGTCCTGAACGCAGCCATAGCGGAGGATGTGGATATGCTTGTCAGCGGCGACCGCGCCCTGCGGGGCAGACGGCGCGACGGTCTGCGTGTCCTTACAATGTCGGAATTTTTAGGGAGGATGCTTATGAGAAAAATGCTCTCATGGAAAATGGTGCTGCGCGCCCGCCTTAAAACGGCGCTGACGCTGCTGCTGATAATTGCGGCCACTTTCCTTTTCCTATATAACCTGCTGGAATACACCATGACCAACCGCCAGTACCAGGCGGCGAAGGAACAGTACTGGGGCAACATAAACCTTGACCGCACCACCTTTGCTGACGGTGTGTCGATACCCGATTCGCTTTCTGAGTATTGGGGTGAGGTTTTCCTTGCTTCAAAGGATAATCCTTTTGCCACGGATAACATACCTTACGAAAAATACTATATGCAGAGTTTTGGCGCGGAGGAAATAGCGCGGCTGATGGAGCTGCCCTACGTGGATGATATAAGCGCCCGCTATATGACGGCGGGCATATCCGATAAGTACTCCCGTATTGACACACACAGTCTTCCCGCAATCTTGGAATTTGAGTGGTGTCAGTATGAAACCAGAATGATAATAGAAGCGACCGTTCTGGAAAAAGACCACAATCCCTATAACTTCCCTTCGTTAGGCTTAAGTTTTGGTTCCTTAGGAGAAGATCCGTGGTGTGAGGTGCATAACCTGCTGATAGATGACCTCGAGGTGCTTGCGGGCGACCCCGAGTGGCTTAATCAAATAGAGGCTTATAACGATACGACGAATCTGCCTGAGGGTAAGCACAGAATAGTTTATGATATCAGCTACCCGGAAACCATCGAAAACAATAAACTGATGGCTGCTTCAGGTGGTGAAGGTTCGCCCTTCTTCTATCAAGTCAATTATATGGATCAATCTTTCTATGAGTCTCTTGAAGAGGGCAAAAGATACGTTTTTGTATGTAGAGTTGAACCCGAAGCATATCAGCGCAGCGGCAGAGTGCCTTACGGATTTCTGTTTTTCGGTGATGATACCATTTACGATTGGTGGCCCTATGCCTACGACGTTACCGACCTGCCCGAGAATTACATCGAGGGCGAGGAGTTCGCACCTCTCCGCGAGCTTATCAAGATAACCAATGACGATATCCACACCATGGATGTTATCTACGCAGAGGATATGCGCACCATCCGCCGCTATCAGGAGGGTAAGTTCCTGCTGATGGAGGGTCGCCTGCTCAATGAGCAGGATACTGCAGAGCAGAAACCCGTCTGCGTGGTTTCTACCGCATTTGCGGAGGTTTATGGTCTTGAGATAGGTGACAAGGTAAGCCTCAAGCTTGGCGACAGACTCTTTGAACACTATGCTCCCATAGGCGCGGTGGCATCTTTCCGTGAGCGCTACGCCGAGAACTTCACCGAAGAGCAGGAATTCGAGATAGTGGGTATTTATCTCGAAACGGGTCTTGAAGATCTCAAGGTGGGCGAGCGCTACTGGGCATATTCCGAAAACTCCATCTTTGTGCCCCAAAGTTTCCTGCCCGTCAGCGATGAAGTGCTGGCAGAGTGGGAGTTCAGTCCCGCTGATATAAGCTTCTTAGTAAGCGATGCCGATAATATCATTGCCTTTGCTGAAAGCGGCGTGCCCATGCTTGCTGATATGGGTTACGTTACCTATTATTCCGACGGCGGCTGGCCCGAAATAAGCAAGCAGCTGCAGCAGACGGGACTTCTCTCCCTGCTGAAGCTGATGGCCTTCTCCGCTGCGGTCATTCTCGTTCTGCTGCTTACCATGTACCTCTTCGTTATCCAGCGCAGAAATGAGTTTGCCGTTATGCGTGCCCTCGGCTGCCCCAAGAAGAACGCGGTCGCGGTGCTGCTGTTCCCACTGGCTTTGCTGGGCGTTATAGGCGTTGCCTTGGGTACGGGTCTGGCACTGTGCTATACCGTTGCTACCATTGGCGATAAGCTGCAGAGCTATGCAAAGTTCGGCATACCCATAGACGAAAGCATTCCTGCTGCTGCGGTGGTGTTGAGCGTTGTGGGCTGCTTCGCGCTGCTGATACTCTTCGCCCTTGCGGGATTGGCTCATATAGCCCGTCTTAACCCGCTGGAACTGCTGCAGGGCGGTCAAAGAGCGAAAATAGACAGAAGAAAGCCGGCTGCCGCTCCCTCTACGCCGCCCGTAGAGATGAATATTGCGGTTATCCGCGATATGGCACCCATTGAGCATAAGCTGAAGCCTGCCGCAGGCTTTATGTGGCGCTATATCCGCCGCCATGCAAGCCGCTCCGCGGGAAAATCCCTGCTGCTTATCCTCGTCACGGCTCTGCTCATCGGTGCCATGGGTCAGTTTGCCGCAGTCCGCAATTCCTATCAGGAACTGTATCAATCCATCGACGTAAAGGTTCGTTTCCTTGACTTTGAGCAGTACAAGGCGAAGGATTTGGCAGAAACCGATTATGTCGAGAACGCATATTTTGAATACGTATTCAATGCGGGCGAACTGCCTTATGAAGAGGACGCATGGCAGCACGTTGACGCAAGCTACTGCCTGAGCAACAATCTGCTTTACAGAGTGGATGAACCTATAACATTCATTGAAGGCTATGACGCGGAAAGCGTAATGGATATTAATGAGCGTATATGCGTTGTGCCCCGCTATATGATGGAAGAGCTTGGTGCGGAGTTGGGCGACACGGTGGAGCTTAACGAGAGTATGTTCCTTGCGTGGATAGTTGCTATGAATGCATCTACTATGAGCGAGGAGGAATGCATACAAATGTACCGCAACCACAGCGTTAAGTCTAAAATCGTAGGCTGCATAGAAACCATGAAGGATACGATATATATTCCGTTGGTGTCCAAGGGATATTATCAGGCTCTGTTCGGCACAAACTATCTGACCCTTGCCGAGTACAGTCTTGCCGATTATCACAAGGCCATCGAGCTGCGAAGCTACGCCAAAACACTCCTTGAGCCTACCCACCAGCATCAACCCCGCTTCTCTATGGATACCTCTGACGCGGACAGAATTTACAATACCTATCAGATGATAGAGACTCTTTATCCCATCGCTTTCGTTACCGCCGTTCTTATCGGCGCGGTTATCATGGGCCTGCTTATCCTGCAGAGAGGCAAGGAGGCGGCAACCCTGCGTATCCTCGGCGCTACCAACAGCCGCACCCGCGCCCTGCTGAGTATAGAGCAGATCCTGCTGTGCATTCTCGGTCTTGTGCTGGCGCTGGCGGTGCTGGTGACACTCAACGGAGCGGGAATAATGAAAACCGCCGCAGCCATCGGCATATACATTGCGGTGCATGTGGTCGCTTGTATAGTCGGCTGCGTCGCCGCCGCTGTAAGCGTGACCAAGCATAAGGCTCTTGAGCTGCTGCAAGTGAAAGAATAGGAGGAAAGCCATGTCGAATTTAGTGCTCGAAAATGTATCCTATGTATATCGCAACGCGGAGACCGCCGCGGTGAAAAACGCAAGCTGCGAATTTGAAAACGGCAGCTTTTACGCAATAATCGGCCCCTCCGGCAGCGGCAAGTCAACTATGCTTTCCATGCTTGCGGGACTTGACCTGCCAACTTCGGGTGATATAAAGTTTCAGGGCGAGAGCCTCAATGAAATGGATCTCGACCGCTACCGCAGAGAGTCCATAACCATGATTTTTCAGGCCTTCCACCTGTTCCCGCTGATGACGGTTACGGAAAACGTATGTTATCCCATGGAGCTTTGCGGAATGCACACCAAGAAGGCTAAGGAGCGTGCCAAGCCCCTGTTGGAAAGCGTGGGCATAAGCGAAGAAAAGCACGGACGTTTCCCCGCCAACCTGTCGGGCGGCGAGCAGCAGCGCGTGGCTATAGCCCGCGCGCTGGCAACGGGCGCAAAGACCGTCCTTGCCGACGAGCCTACGGGCAATCTTGACGCGGCGAACACGGTAAACGTCATTGAAATACTCCGCGCTCTTGCCCACGAAAAGGACTACTGCGTCATCGTGGTTACCCATGACCCCGAGGTGTCCGATATGGCGGACGTGGTCTATCGCATGAAAGACGGAGTACTGACAAGGGAAAGATAAATGAAAAAGCAGACATGGCTTGCCATGTCTGCTTTTTTGCTAAGACGAGCACAAAGGATTATTGCGTTTTTTGAAACAAGGGCTATAATTGAATTATAACTCAATGGAGGTGTACCCTCATGTATGACATTATAATTCACGGCGGTACCGTAGCCGACGGAAGCGGCGGCGTGCCCTTCAAGGCGGACATTGTGGTACTGGACGGTAAAATAGCAGGCATCGGTGATTTTTCCGCATCCAAGGCGAAGAATAAAATAGATGCAAACGGACGCTGGGTAACTCCCGGCTTTTTCGATATGCATTCCCATGCCGACCTTACAGCCATGCTTTGCCCCGATATGGAGGGCCTGCTGGGGCAGGGCGTGACCAGCGTGTTCACCGGTCACTGCGGCATGACAATGGCGCCCATCGGCGATTACTTTGTGGGTATGCTGGAGGACGTGAAGGCCTTCGAGGAGATTTCGCCCCTCATCACCTACGGTAAGGGTCCGGGCAATTATCCCGCAGCCGATTCCCCCAGCCTGCGCCGCGCCTTTGAAAAGCGCTTCGGTGTGAAGATGGACTGGACAAGCTTCGGTGATTTCCGCGAGTACCTGCGCAAAACGGGAGTTGGCGCGAATATGTATATGCTGGTTGGTCATGCGCAGATACGCATGGCGGCGATGGGCATGGATTATAAACGCACAGCTACACAGCAGGAAATTGACGTAATGAAAACCCACGTTGTGGAGGCGATGGAGTCCGGCGCGCTGGGCCTCAGCTTCGGTCTTGACTACGCGCCCGGTATTTTTGCCGACGATAACGAGCTGTATCAGCTGGCGGAGTGTCTCGTTCCCTATAAGGGAATCCTCGCAGCTCACACCCGCCGCAGAGGAAAGAAGCCCGGCGCGGCACGTGAGCACACAGAAATGCAGGGTTACCGCGACCTTATGGAGATTGGTCTTAAAACGGGGCTGCATGTGCATATAAGCCACATCAGCAGCGGCTTCGACGTAAAGCCCGCCGATCAGGAGCTGCAGGACGCCTGCGGCAGACGCACGCTGGCTATCATCGACGAATACCGCGCAAAGGGCGCTCATGTAACATGGGATACCCTTGTGCCGGACTATATCCCATGGTTTTTCTTCCCTGAGCTGGCAGGCGTGTTCAAGTATTACATCGAGCTTTGC
>JAFXFT010000133.1 GCA_017513385.1 Oscillospiraceae bacterium
ATGATTACGTTCGCATAAACGGCGATTATCGCACCTAAGAAAGGAAGTTTGGAAATGTCTAATCTTGACAGGGCAAAAATACTGTCCGAAGCGCTTCCATACATACAAAAGTATTCCAATAAGACCATCGTTATCAAATATGGCGGCAACGCAATGATTAATCAGGAACTCTTTGAGGCTGTCATGGAGGATATAGTTCTAATGTCCTTCGTTGGCATTCGTGTAGTTCTCGTTCACGGCGGTGGCCCCGAGATAAATGAAATGCTTAATAAGATCGGCAAGGAGTCCAAGTTCATCAACGGTCTCCGTTATACCGACGAGGAAACCATGGATATCGTTCAGATGGTGCTCTGCGGAAAGGTAAACAAGAATCTCGTTTCCGCTATAAACCGTACCGGTGGTCGCGCAATCGGGCTTTGCGGTACCGACGGATCTCTGTTTGAAGCCGAAAAGATGCTGGAAAACGGTGTCGATTACGGCTACGTCGGCAATATTGTAAACGTCAACCCTGATGTTGTTTCCTATGCACTTGACGGCGGCTATATCCCCGTTGTTTCCAGCGTTGCTCAGGGCATTGACGCAGACGTTACCTATAATATCAACGCAGATACCGCAGCTTCCAAGCTTGCAATAGCCCTCGGTGCAGAGAAGCTCATTCTCCTCACCGATATTGCCGGACTTATGCTCGACCCCAAGGACGAGTCCACACTGCTGCCTTTGGTACATCTCACCGAGATTCCCAAGCTCATCAAGAACGGCGTTGTCAAGGGCGGCATGATCCCCAAGGTGGATTGTTGCGTAGAGGCAGTCCGTCAGGGTGTAGACCGCACCACCATACTGGACGGACGTGTTCCCCATTCCATCCTCATCGAAAGCTTTACCGATGAAGGTATCGGAACAATGATAAAGTAAGGAGGATTAAAATGACCTCTAAAAATGTTATCGATTTGCTGGATTCCAGCGTAATGCCTACATACTCCCGCTTCCCTGTGGCTTTTGAAAGCGGTAAGGGCGCCACTCTTAAGGATTTTGACGGCAAGGAGTATATAGATTTTGCCAGTGGTATCGGCGTAAATTCCATCGGCTACGCCAACGAAACCTGGGTAAATGCTGTTTCAGAACAGGCCGGCAAACTGGCCCACGTTTCCAATCTTTACTACACTGAACCCTGCGCAAAGCTAGCAAAGGAACTGAAGGATCGTACCGGCATGTCTCAGGTTTTCTTTTCTAATTCCGGTGCTGAATCCAATGAGGGCATCATCAAGCTTGCCAGAAAATACAGCTATGATAAGTACGGCGAAGGCCGCTATAACATTGTCACCCTCATAAATTCCTTCCACGGCAGAACAGTTACCACCCTCAAGGCAACCGGTCAGGAGCGTTTCCACAACTACTTCTTCCCCTTCACTGAAGGCTTCACCTATGCAATAGCAGGTGACATCGAGAGTGTTAAGGAAGCTGCCGGAAATAACACCTGCGCCATTATTATGGAGCTTGTTCAGGGCGAAGGTGGTGTAATGCCTCTCACTCCCGATTTTGTTAATGCAGTTCTCAAGTTCTGCACCGACAATGATATACTTCTCCTAATCGACGAAGTACAGACCGGTGTCGGTCGTACCGGTTCCCTTTTTGCATTCCAGCAATACGAACTTCTTCCCGACGCCGTCAGCTTCGCAAAAGGAATCGGTGGCGGTCTCCCTCTGGGTGGCTTCATGGTAAACGAAAAGTGTAAGAATGTTCTCGGCCCCGGAACCCACGCCACCACATTTGGCGGCAACCCCATCTGCTGCGCCGGTGCGCTTGCAGTGCTTGACACTCTTGATAATGATTTCCTCAAGGAAGTCGTCAGCAAAGGTGAGTACCTGCGCAAGGGCCTTGCAGCCGTTGAAAGCAAATATATTACAGATGTACGCGGTCTTGGTATGATGATCGGCATCGAGATTAATGGCACCTCTCATTCAGAGCTGGTGAAGAAGATGCTGGCAGAAGGACTTGCCTGTCTAACCGCAGGTTCCAATGTAATCCGTCTGCTGCCACCTCTCACCATCAGCTACGAGGAGATCGATAAAGGTCTCGCAATCTTCAAGAAAGTCATGGAGGAAGCATAATGAAAAACACCGACCTGCTCAAGCTGCTCGACCTCAGCAGCGAAGAAATAAACGAAATACTCGATCTTGCAGATCAGCTCAAGTACGACCAGAAGCATGGCATGAAGCACGAATACCTCGCCGGCAAGACTCTGGCAATGATATTCGAGAAGAACTCCACCCGTACCAGAGTTTCCTTTGAAACCGGTATTTATCAGCTTGGTGGTCAGGGCATCTTCCTTTCCAGCGCTGAAAGCCAGCTCGGTCGCGGTGAGCCCATTAAGGATACCGCACGCGTTCTCTCCCGCTACTGCCATGGTATTATGATCCGTACCTTTGAGCAGTCCAAGGTAGAAGAGCTTGCCGAGTACGCTTCCATTCCCGTTATCAATGGTCTCACCGATTTTGCTCACCCCTGCCAGGTTCTCGCTGACCTGATGACCATTCGTGAGCATTATTCCACCCTCGAGGGTCTCAAAGCTGTTTACATCGGTGACGGCAACAACATGGCTAACTCCATTATCGTCGGCTGTCTTAAGAGCGGCATGGACGTAGCAGTCGGCTGCCCCGACGCCTACCGTCCCGACCAGCAGGTTATCGACTTTGCCGCAACCGTTGAGGGACATACCCTCACCATCACCAGCGACATTTTCGAGGCCGCCAAGGACGCAGACGTTATCTTCACCGACGTTTGGGCAAGCATGGGTCAAGAGAGTGAAAAAGAGCAGCGTATGCGTGACTTTGAAGGTTACTGCGTAGACGAAAAGCTCATGGCTGTTGCCAAGCCCGGCTGCATGGTAATGCACTGCCTGCCCGCTCACCGCGGCGAAGAGATTTCCGAGGGCGTATTCGAAAGCCACGCCGACGAAATTTTTGAAGAGGCAGAAAACCGTCTCCACGCTCAGAAGGCCGTTATGGTCCTGCTGATGAAGGACAACTAAATATCCGGTTAATAATCAAAGCCGCCGTTCAGTGAACGGCGGCTTTTCATTTATATAAATACTATTATAGGCTTTTTACAAGTATTTTATCTCTAATTCTGTTTTATCCCCATCAATAACTATCACACCATAGCTGGGGTGCACTTCCCTGCCAATCGATCCCGGATTCATTATCTCCATGCCAAGCCCGGTATCGCGGTGAGCTATATGCGTATGGCCGAAGAGCAGAATATCAGCGTCGGCCTCCATTGCAGCATAACATATGCGGGTGTAACCGCTTTTCACGTTGTAAACATGACCGTGAGCGGCAAATATCAGTTTGCCGTCCACATGCAGCCTACGCAGCTCCGGTACTGCAGAACGGTAGTCACAGTTTCCTCGCACTCCGGTTATCTGCAGTTCAGGAAATTTTCGGCACAACTGGTCACAATCGGACGTGTAATCTCCAAGATGTATAACAATATCGGGATTGGCAGATTCGATTATCCGCACCATGCTCTCAACTTCACCGTGAGAGTCCGAGAACACTAATATTTTGGTCATAAAGTAACCTCCTGCCGTATATTGAATATAATGAGGTTGAATGGAGGGATCACCATGCCAACCGATTTTGATAAACTTGCGTCCGACCTTCTCGCAGGTCACAACTCAGCTCTCAATGGCAAAAATGCCGCCCTTAAAAGCCTTGCAGAAACCCAGGATGCCCGGAAAATCAAGCAAATGCTTGGAAACGGAGACACCGTAAAAAAAGCCATGGCAAGCGGTGATACAGCCGCGCTGGAGGGTATCGTAAAGAATATACTCAGCACAAAGGAAGGTGCAAGGCTCGCCGAAGAGCTGGCAAAAATGTTCAAATAACACTTAAGGCATAACAGTCTAAGGAGGCACCCTATGGACGATCTTCAAAGCAAAATAAGCGCTATATTCTCCTCGCCCGAAAGCATGGAGCAAATACGCAATCTTGCCCAAAGTCTTGCTGGTGGCGGCGAGGATATGCAATCCCCGGTGTCAACACCCCCACAATCGACAGAACCTTCATTGCAGATGGATCCGCGGATAATGCAGGTTATGACAAGAGCTATGAGTGAATTTTCCAAGCCCAGCGAAGCTTCCGCTTTGCTGGGTGCGCTCAGGCCATATCTAAGTCAGGACAGAATAAGCAAGGTTGATCGGGCAATGAACATAGCCCGACTTGCCAAAATAGCAAGGACTATAATTCCCGAGTTTGGAGGCGATAAGCGTGTATAACAGATACATCGGTAATACCGGCAAGGTATATCGCATAGATGACAGCAGCCTGCCTGAAATTGATGCAAGGCACTATCCCGCGCCACCGGAACCAGATATTCCACAAACCACACCAATCTATTCTGCACCGAATCACAGGCCAAACTCCACCATGCCGTTTCCGTTCCCTGGAAAAGAACTGGCGGGCAGCTTGCGGGGCATTTTAGGTAGCTTCATGCCCGAAGGTATGGATATCAGTGACCTGCTTCTAATACTGGTTCTGCTTCTGCTGTATCTTGAAAAAGAGGACGAAGAGATACTAATTATACTCTCCGTCCTTATTCTCAGTGGTTTTAAATGATCAGGAAACTAGCTTGCCTCCGGGCAGAGTGAAATATTCGTCATCGGGTGCCGTAAGCATTACGTCTCCACCTGTCATACGATATATAAGCTTATCCCCATCATATATCTCATTTTTGAGCAGCAATCCGGTATCGGGGTAGATATAATACTCACTTACATAGCCGAACTGGCCCATTTTTGCCTTCACGTAAACGCAGTAAACGCCATCAACCTCGATATAATCAGTTTCAAGTATTTGATTGGGATCCAGTTCCATAAGGCTTTCGTAAGAGCCGGACATCTGCACCGCGTCAGCTATTTTTTCATCAGCCAGTGCAGTTCCGCGTTTACCCTCGTAGTAGGCTTTCTCGTCAATGTACCAAATATAAAATTCCTCATCAGTAAAGATACTGCGCTTCAAATATGAGTCGTTCAGCACAGTAACGCTGAATACATTGTCCTTAACATAAACCGCAACGTCACAATAGGAACTGCCATCCTCCCAAAAGCTTTCCACCACGTAGCTGCAGGAATAGCTTTTGGGCTTGTCGATTATTGCAAGTATATATTGCACAGTATCGGGGCGCAGTTCAGCAAAGTTTGGTTTGTTCAGATTTTCTTCGCCTTCGCCATCGTTATTCACATCCGACGAGATTCCGGCTGTTGCCTCCGGAAGATGTACTTCCGGAGTATCAGCAGACATATTAAGGTATACAAGAATAATTACAACAGCGGCAATCAGGCATACGGTAGAAACTACCGAGAACAAAATTAAACGTCTTCGTTCCATAATTACCTCCTGTCGTAAATTTTAATTACTTGAATTCTGTGGGGCGCTCGTCACTCTTACCGAATGCGTACAGTATAGCCTTCGCAATACGTTCGCACGCATTACCGTCGCCATAGGGGTTGGCCGCTTCAGCCATCTTATTATATGCAGCCTCAGAGGTGAGCAGTTCCATAGCCATATCATATATCTGCTGTTCTTCCACGCCGGCAAGCTTCACAGTACCGGCTGTAACTGCCTCGGGGCGCTCTGTTTCACGGCGCAGGACAAGTACAGGCTTGCCAATGGATGGAGCTTCCTCCTGCAGACCACCAGAGTCAGTCATTACCATATAGCTTTTCGCCATAAGATTATGCATTTCAACAGCGTCAAGAGGCGCAATAAGCTTTATATTATCAACACCGCCCAGCATTTCCTTGGCAGCCTTCTGCACAGTGGGGCTAAGATGTACGGGATATACGAATATTACGTCCTCCCTCTCCTCCGCAATTCGTCTTACTGCGCGGAAGATATTCTCCATTGGCTCACCGTAATTTTCTCTTCTGTGGCAAGTGACAGTAATGATTTTCTTGTCAGTGGGGAGAGCACGAATCTCAGGCACTACAGACTCAAAGTTCTCGCGTACCGTGTATTTCATTGCATCGATAACGGTATTACCGGTTATGAACACGCCTGTCTTTATTCCCTCGGCTGCAAGATTGCTCTTATTTCCTCCGGTAGGACAGAAATTAAGATCCGCAATATCGCCAACCAGCTTACGGTTCATTTCTTCCGGATATGGCGAAAATTTATCGTTTGTGCGCAATCCGGCTTCAACGTGACCAACGCTTACGCCTGCGTAAAATGCAGCCAGAGAGGCTGAAAACGTGGTTGTAGTGTCTCCGTGGACAAGCACGTTATCCGGTTTCGCCTCTTTATAAACCTTTTCAAGTCCGGTGATTGCTTTTGAGGTAATAGTAGACAAAGTCTGAGAGGCTTCCATGATATCAAGGTCATAATCGGCCTTAATTCCAAATACGTCCATAACAGAATCCAGCATTTCTCGGTGCTGAGCAGTGACGCAGCATATACTCTCAATCCCCTCATGCTTTGCCAGCTCGATTACAAGGGGAGCCATTTTAATAGCCTCGGGTCTTGTTCCGAAAACAGACATTACACGGATCTTTTTACCATCAGCCTTCAGCATGCCGTGTTCCTTATCGTGGATCGCCATACGCGCCTGATTTTCGCGACGCGTAGTTTTGAAAATGAACACACCTATGATAGCTGCAACAGCAAAAGATGCAAGCACGATAGCGGCCTTCATTAGACCACCGGTAGTGAGCACAACAGCAGAAAGTCCAAGAACGGTACTAACACAGTAGAGAATCGCTACTGCCTGCTTCTGATTAAGACCGAGGTCTATAAGCTTATGATGTATATGACCTCTGTCAGGCTTCATGGGATTCTGACCCTTGAGAATTCGGCGTGTAAATGCCATGGTGGTATCAAACAGGGGCAGAGCCATAACAAGGAACGGAACTACGAAGGATACTATGGCATAAGTTTTGAACATGCCAAGCACTGACATTGTAGACAGTACATATCCCAGAAGAAGTGCACCTGTATCTCCTGCAAAAATCTTCGCAGGATTGTGGTTATAAGGAATGAAGCCTATACAGCCGCCTGCCAATGCCGCCATTACAATTGCTACATTTCCCTCGGAAACAAGAATTGCGATAACCAGCATTGTAACGGAACAAATTGCCGAAACACCTACAGCAAGTCCGTCAAGACCGTCAATAAGATTAACAGAATTGGTAACGGCAACTATCCAAAAGATAGTGATCGGTATAGCCAGACCGCCCAGCATGAGATAATGGTTATCCGAGAAGATTATGGGGTTAGAGAATACGGTAATAACCACCTCATGCCATACGGCCACGCCGGCTGCGGCAAACTGGCCAAGCAGCTTAACCCACCATTTAAGGGGCACAGTATCGTCGATAGCACCCACAATAACGATGATAACGCAGCCGAGCAATATACCGCGGATCTGCTTATTCACATCGGCAAACAGCAGTACCGCGAGAATAAAGCCGAGAAATATTGCAAGGCCTCCCAATCTGGGTATTGGATGGTCATGCATACGTCTGTTATCACGAGGTACGTCCACAGCGCCAACTCTGGTCGCCAGACTTTTAACAACAGGTGTTGCCGCAAAGCTCATGACAATTGCCGCGCAAAGAGCCAGCAGCACCTTGACAATAAGCTGTAAGTCAACAGTTGTAATCATTGTTGAAAACTCCTCTTATCTCTCTACGAAACCAACCTTTTTATAAACCTTACGCAGGGTTCTGTATGCGTCCTTGGAGGCGCGCTCTGCACCTTCGCGGTAAACGGAAACGAGATAATCCTTGTTCTTCATAAGATCATCAGCCTTCTCGCGGATAGGTCTGAGCAGCTCGACTACCGCCTCACCTACAGCGATCTTGAAATCTCCATAGCCCTTGCCTACGAACTCATTTTCAGTCTCTTCAAGGGTCTTACCGGTAGCGGTAGAGTAGATGGTCATCAGGTTGGATACGCCCTTCTTGTTTACGGGATCGAACTTGACCACGGTATCGGAGTCGGTAACGGCACGCTTGAAGGAACGCATGATATCCTCGGGCTTATCCATGATATAGATACAGCCGCCGGGATCCTTATCAGACTTGGACATCTTATTCTCGGGAGTAGTAAGGCTCATAATGCGAGCGCCAACCTTGGGAATATAGGGCTCGGGCATCTTGAATACGTCGCCGTAGATGGTGTTGAAACGGTGAGCAATGTCACGGGTAAGCTCAACGTGCTGCTTCTGATCCTCGCCAACGGGAACGAGGTCGGTCTGGTAAAGCAGAATATCCGCAGCCATAAGGGCGGGATATGTAAACAGACCCGCGTTAATGTTATCTGCGTTCTTGGCAGACTTATCCTTGAACTGAGTCATACGGGACAGTTCGCCGAACATGGTATAGCAGTTGAGCACCCAGGAAAGCTGAGCGTGCTCGGGCACATGGCTCTGAATGAAGATGGTGTTGTCGGCAGGATCAAGACCGCAGGCGATGTACTGAGCCAGCTGAGAAATTGCTCTCTTTCTAAGGCTTGCAGGATCCTGACGAACGGTAATGGCATGCATATCAACTATGCAGAAATAGGTATTATAGTCATTTGAGAGCTCAACCCAGTTCTTGATAGCACCCATATAGGAACCCAGAGTAAGATCACCACTGGGCTGAATTCCGCTGAATATTGTCTTTTTTGCGTCCATTTCTATATCCTCCTTGATTAAAGACCGTACTCCTCTGCCAGCTTCTTGAAGGCGGGCATGGAGCGCATTATCATGTCATTGGAAACACAGTATGCAAGGCGAACGTATCCGGGCCATGCAAAAGAAGAACCGGGAACCATAAGTATATTGTACTTCTTTGCCTTGCTTACGAATTCTTTTTCATCAGCTTCGGGGGACTTAACCCAAAGATAGAAGGCACCCTCGGGTTTTGCACACTCAAAGCCCAGCGCCTTGAGCCCCTCATAAAGAGCCTTGCGGTTTTCAATATGGAAAGATTTCGGCAGCATACTTCTCGCTCCTTTATGCGATTATTGTGGAAAGAAAAGGCCCCGTCGCGCGACAGGGCCTTTTGGGCAAAAAACTTATTTCGCCATGGCAGCTTCGATCTCTTCGA
>JAFXFT010000134.1 GCA_017513385.1 Oscillospiraceae bacterium
TGAAGAGCCGCGGCGTTTACGAGACCCCCGGCGGCACCATTCTCTATTTCGCACATGAGCAGCTCGAGCAGCTCTGCCTCGACCGTGAGACCATGCACTACAAGCAGCAGATCGGCCTTAAGTTTGCAGATGTTGTTTACTTCGGCCAGTGGTACACCCCCCTGCGTGAGGCTCTCTCCGCATTCGTAGAGTCCACCCAGCAGACTGTTACCGGCGATGTTAAGCTCAAGCTCTACAAGGGCAACATTATTCCCGCCGGCACCACCAGCCCCTACAGCCTCTACTCCGAAGAGATCGCAACCTTCGGCGAGGACGAAGTTTACAACCAGAACGATTCCGCAGGCTTCATCAATCTGTTCGGTCTTCCCATCAAGGTCAAGGCCATGCTCAACGAAAAGCTTGAGAACAAATAAGTGACCGATTCAGCGGCCCTGCACCTGATATTGGGGCAGGGCCGTTTGCGTATTAAATGTTATCATTCAGGAGGGCTGCATTATGAAGATGTGGTCAGGCAGATTCACCAAGGAGTTAGACTCCACCATCAACGATTTCAATTCCTCTCTTTCTTTTGACCACGTGATGTATCACGAGGATATCCAGGGCTCAATAGCACACGCTACCATGCTCGGCAAATGCGGTATCATACCACAGGAGGATACCGATAAAATAATCGAAGGACTTAAAGGCATCCTATCCGACCTTGATTCCGGCGCACTTCAGTTCGATTTCACCGCCGAGGATATCCACATGTTTGTCGAGCAGGTGCTCACCGAACGTATAGGCGACGCAGGCAAGCGACTTCACACAGCGAGAAGCCGAAATGATCAGGTAGCACTCGATACCAAGATGTATCTCAAAAAGCAGACCGACCTGATATACGATGAGGTACATAAGCTGCTCGATGTTATCATCGCAAAAGCCAAGGAAAACCTTTACTCGGTAATGCCGGGTTATACCCACCTTCAGGTAGCGCAGCCGGTAACCTTCGCTCATCATCTTATGGCATACGCCCAGATGTTCGCCCGCGACCTTGACCGCCTCAATGACTGCTATGACCGCATGAACTATTCGCCGCTCGGCTCTTGTGCTTTGGCAGGTACCTCCTATCCCACCGACCGCGAATTTGTAGCACAGCAGCTTGGATTTGCAGGTGTTACTCAAAACAGCATGGACGGCGTTTCCGACCGAGACTACTGTGTAGAACTTGCGGCAGCCATCTCGCTGATAATGACCCATCTTTCCAGACTTTCGGAAGAAGTGGTGCTGTGGTGCTCCTCCGAGTTCAAGTTTATTGAACTTGACGATGCATTCGCAACCGGCTCCTCGATAATGCCGCAGAAAAAGAACCCCGACATAACCGAGCTTATCCGCGGAAAGACCGGACGTGTAAACGGCGACCTCGTAACGCTGCTGACCATGCTCAAGGGTCTGCCGCTCGCCTATAACAAGGATATGCAGGAGGACAAGGAGGCAATATTCGATTCTATCGAAACCGTCAAGGTCTGCCTCGGTGCCTGCACCCCGATGCTTGATACCATGACCGTCAAGCCCGAGAATATGAGAGCAGCGGCAGCCAAGGGATTTATCAACGCCACCGACTGTGCCGACTATCTCACCAAAAAGGGTGTTCCGTTCAGAGAGGCATATAAGCTGACGGGCCAGCTGGTCAGACTCTGCATAGAATCGGGACTTACGCTCGAAACCCTTCCTCTTGAAAAGTACCGCGAATTCTCCGATATTTTCGAAGAGGATCTCTTCACCGCCATCGATCTTCAGACCTGCGTAGACCAGCGAAAGGTCATCGGCGGCCCCGCACCCGTTGCTGTTACCGCTCAGATTGCCGAAATGGAACAGCGTATTATCAAACTTGATGAAAACCATAAACATTGAACCATTTTAAGGAGGCTTCACCTATGAAATATAAAGTATTTATCGACGGCAAAGAGGGAACTACCGGTTTAAAGATCTTCGACCGCCTTGCAGGACGAAGCGACCTTGAAATTCTTCTTATCGACGAAGACAAGCGCAAAGATGTTGAAGAACGCAAAAAGCTTATAAACGCAGCCGACGTTGCATTCTTCTGCCTGCCCGACGCAGCAGCTATCGAGGCAGCAAGCCTTGTAGAGAGCGACAAGGTAAAGATCATCGACGCTTCTACCGCACATCGTACCAATCCCGGCTGGGCATACGGCTTCCCGGAGCTTTCCAAGGAGTTCCGTCAGAAGATAGAGACCAACCAGTTTATCGCTAACCCCGGCTGCTATGCTACCGGATTTATCAGCCTCGTTCACCCTATGGTAAAGCTTGGCATCATGCCTGCCGATTACCCCGTTGTCTGCCACGCTATCTCGGGTTATTCCGGCGGCGGCAAAAAGATGATCTCTGCTTACGCTGACGAGAATCGTCCCAACGAATATAACAGCGTTCGTCAGTACGGCCTTACCCAGAGCCACAAGCATCAGAAGGAGATGAAGATCATCTCCGGTCTTACCGATACCCCTATCTTCAACCCCGCAGTTTCTGATTTCTTCAACGGCATGACTGTAAATGTTCCCGTTTACACCAAGCTCCTTAATAAAAAGCTGACCGCTGAGCAGATCCACGAACAGCTTGCTGAGTACTACGCAGGTCAGAACTTCGTTAAGGTAATGCCGTTCGGCGGTGAGGGCGTTCTTGACGGCGGCTTCCTCCCCTCCAACCAGCTTGCCGATACCAATATGCTCCACATCTACGTTTGCGGCAACGAAGACAGAGTTCTGATGGCAGCATGCCTCGACAACCTCGGCAAGGGCGCTTCCGGCGCGGCAGTTCAGAACATGAACATCGCTCTCGGCCTCGACGAGACCACCGGACTTTGATTTTTGCCTCCGGCGGCTCAGAAACTTCCACTCTACACTTTCATTGGAGGAACAAAATATGAATAAAGAAAAGATCACCATTGCGCAGAAGGCTGAAATACTCAGCCAGGCGCTTCCCTACATTCAGAAGTATCACAACAAGACCGTTGTTATCAAATACGGCGGCAACGCAATGATAAATGAAGAGCTTAAAGCCGCTGTTATGGGCGACATCGTGTTGCTCAACTGCATCGGCGTAAGAGTAGTTCTTGTTCACGGCGGCGGCCCCGAGCTGTCTTCCATGCTCAAGAAGGTCGGCAAGGAATCCAAGTTCATCAACGGCCTGCGCTACACCGACGAAGAGACCCGCGACCTTGCTCAGATGGTATTTGCAGGCAAGCTCAACAAGGACCTCGTTGCACAGATCAACGCACAAGGCGGCAAGGCAATGGGCCTCTGCGGCGTTGACGGCGGAATGCTTACCGTAAAGAAGAAGGAAAGCGAGATCGACTACGGCTTTGTAGGCGAGATGACCGCAGTTGATCCCGCTCCCATCAACACCCTGCTCGATGCAGGTTATATCCCCGTTATCACCTGCGTAGGCGCTGACGAAAACGGCGTTATCTACAACGTAAATGCAGACACCATGGCTTGCTACGTTGCAACCGCAGTTCAGGCAGAAAACATCATCCTCATGACCGATATCCGTGGTCTGCTTGAGGATAAGGACGACGAAAACACCCTCATTACCTCTGTTTACACCAGCGAGATCCCCGGACTTATCGAAAAGGGCATCGTTGCAGGCGGCATGATACCCAAGCTGCA
>JAFXFT010000135.1 GCA_017513385.1 Oscillospiraceae bacterium
CTTCCGGGGTCATCGGAGCGAATCGAGGTCACCTTTTCGCCCATAATCTTGGCGATAATGTCCGTGGTGGTAGATCCGCAGATAACCTTTTTGCCCCATGCACCCACCAGTCGGTTCACAAATTCATTATCCTTCTGCTTTGCGCTGGGAGGTCCGGTGGCTATAATAAGGTCGCGGGCTTCCCGGCACTTGAGTATAACGGCAGTGGTATCATCGGCATGGACACCGCCGGAAACCTCCGCTGTCATATCGGTAAGATTTTTGAGTATCGTGGGGAAATCCGGCTCGGGAGTTCCCATGGTCTTCTGCTTTGCCAGCCACTTGACAACGCCCTCAGAGCCTATACCCATGCCCATGCCGTTACCCATACCCGCCTGTCCGACACCGTCGCTGAACACCATTATGGAGTCGCCGCGCTTAAGGTGACCGTAAACCTCGCCTACGTAATCGTACTTCGCCTTATAAAATCTCGGCTCAAGCACTTTAGCGAAGCCGCCGGTAATAAGAATGGGCTCTGGCGCTTCATAGGAGAATATGGCATAGCTGCCGTCGCTGCTTATCTTGACGCAGGTAAATGCGGCATAGGGCGCATCCTCAATCTTTGCGCGGTGCATGGAGTCGGCTACCATTTCGCAGCCTTCCTTGAACTGAATGGAGCTCTTGAACAGACCCATCAGCTGCTCGGCGCAGGTAATGGCGGCAATATTGGCGTAAACGCCTGAGCCGATGCCGTCGGCTACCACCAGATACGTTACTTCTACGGTGCGGTAGCACATTACGTGGTCACCGCAGACACGGTAGCCGGTTTTGGTGACCTGCTGGATAATATCTTCAAAAAATCGCAATCACTTCACCGCCGATCACAGGTCTCTGTCTTCATAGAGATCCAGCATACGCTTTACCAGCTCCTCGGTTTTTGCGGTATTTCTGCCCAGCTGGTGAGCCATTTCCTGAGAGAAGCTTATCTGATGCTCCAGCAGCTCTCTTGCGTTTACCAGCAGCTGGCGCTCGATAATATGCATCTGTCCCTCGTCCAGCTTCATGCGGGAAATGTCCGTGAGCATGCCAACGTACTGACCCTCGCTGCGCATTGCGTAAAGAGTGATGTGGTATTTTGTTCCGTAATAGGTTCTTATAGCCTCCATCTCGTCCTTATCGCTGCTTGCCAATGCCTCAAAGTCGCGGGCATCGAATATGTAGGATATATGGCGTCCGAGAATGGAGTTGCTGCACATGAACATCTTATGGAAAGCGGGATTCATGTGGATAAGCTTCAGATCCTGATCCACTATGACAACCGCAGTGGGGGTAGTCTCAATTATGCGGTCGGCGCGCTGCTGAGCAAGGCGGCGCATATAGGGAATGCACATCTCCGGTTCTGCCATGTTGCGGACAACGGCTATAGCGTTTTCGCGGCAGGAGCTGTAGCCGCAAGCGCCGCAGTTGAGCTGATTTTGGGGGTCGGTCTTGCCGGTTTTCTGGAACACCAGCTCTATGGCCTCCTCGCTTACAGGCTCGTCCGCTCTGGTTTCAAGGGGAATGAACCAAGGCTCAACGTCTATGTTTTCCTGCTTTCCATGGCGCTCACCGGTATACTCTCCGGCA
Source organism: Oscillospiraceae bacterium (assembly GCA_017513385.1). GTDB lineage: Bacteria > Bacillota > Clostridia > Oscillospirales > Oscillospiraceae > RGIG6375. The sequence continues at coordinate 1,606 of JAFXFT010000135.1, forward strand.
TTCGCCGCATAGGAAATAACCGCATTCTTGCGATAATATATATTGCCCTGCTCGGGGAATCCGGGACCGTCAATACAGCCGCCGGGGCAGAACAGAGGTTCAACCAGCTGGAAGTCAAGAAGCTTGGGGTCAACGTCAAAGAAGGATGTTACCTGCTTTGCACCGGAAAGAGACATTACCTCGGCGTTGGTTCCGTCGCTGGCTCTGCCGCAGGTCTTGAGCATACCGCCGTCCACAGGGAACAGGCGGGCATCCTTTAAATCGCCGTCGGCAAGGCCGGTAAAATCAAAACTTCCGTCGGGCAGGCTGTGCAGATCTATCTTTTTCTCCTCAAAGAGGTCAAAAAGTTCGCTGAATGTTATTACAGCGTCAATAGCGTCGCGGTTCTCGGGTCTGGCAGCCTCCGCCTTCTTGGCGGCACAGGGTCCGATGAACACAACTGCACAATCCTCGCCGAAAGCCTCCTTTATCATGCGTCCGTGAGCAACCATGGGGGATACCACAGGGATCATGCGGCTCAACGCCTCATGGTGATACTTTTCCACATAGCTGACTACGGCGGGGCAGGCAGTACATATACTGCCCTTGGCTCCACATTCCAGACTGCTGTCTGCAACCAGCTTGGCACCCTCGGCGGTCTCGGAAACTCTGCTGAAGCCCAGCAGACGCAGAGCAGTAGGTATTTTATGGATAAGTGCGGGGTCAATGGCCGCAAATGACGGCGCAATACTTGCCGCAACGGTTCTGCCGGAGGCCAGCAGTTCCTTTACGCTGTCAAGGGTGCTGACGATATACTTGGCCTTCTTGGGACACTGACGCACGCAGGTTCCGCAGTGTATGCACAGTTCCTGCTCAATATGGGCCTGACCGTTGGTGATGCGGATAGCCTTGACGGGGCAGGCGCGGACGCAGCGATAGCAGTCCTGACAGTGGGCAACATTTGTATCTATAACCTTGCAGACAGCAATAGACTCCTGCATGCTGTTCTCTATAATTTTCATGGCAGCCTCCATGGAGCATAATATCAAATACAAAAACACCCATGAACGCGCAGCGGTGCGCCGTTCATGGGGAAAGCAGGGAAAGCACCTTTCCCCATAAATCAATAATATATTTTTAGCGCAGAAAAATCAATAGCTATCGGGCTGCGCAGAAAAGTTTTACACTTTGTTTACGATATCGCCCTATTGTATTTACACACTGCCGGTGCTATAATCAAGGCACAGACAGTACCGATAACGGAGGTTGCATATATGCTGAGAGATAAAGTAAAAAAGTATTTTCTTGACGAGGAACGAAATTGCGCCGAAAGCATGCTGATGGCTGCCAACGAGGAGTATAACATCGGGCTCACCGA
>JAFXFT010000136.1 GCA_017513385.1 Oscillospiraceae bacterium
GATGAAGGACACTGGTTTGCGCTTTGCGGAAATACCGACGCGGTTACGCTTAATAGCGGAGCATACGGTCTTGATGGCCTCGTCCTGACCAACGATATGTGCCTTCAGGCGCTCGTCCAGTTTGGCAAGGCGCTCGAACTCGTCCTCGCGGATACTGCTTGCGGGGATCTTTGTCCAAAGCTCAATAACTCTTGCAAGAGCATTCATGGTAAGTTCGGGATAGCCGGAAGCGTTAAGCTCGGTAAGCTCCTGCTCCAGCTGCAGCTGTCTGCTGCGAATCTCGGCAAGGCGCGCGAAGTCGTTTTCGTTCTCGGAGTTAGCTGCAAGCAGCATCTCATGCTCCTTGTCGAGGTCATCCTTTTCGCGCTGGAGAACTGCCATTCGGGCAAGATTCTTGTTCTTGAGGTTTATATCGGAGCAAGCCTCGTCGATAAGGTCGATAGCCTTGTCGGGCAGGAAGCGGTCGGTAATATAGCGCTCAGAGAGAATAACAGCCTTGCGAGCCATTTCGTCAGAAATTTTAACCATGTGGAAGCCTTCGTAGTAACCGGCGATACCCTTGATTATCTCAACGGTCTCGTCGATAGAGGGCTCGTTTACGGTTACAGGCTGGAAGCGGCGCTCAAGAGCGGAATCCTTCTCAATATGCTTTCTGTATTCGTTAAAGGTGGTGGCACCGATGACCTGTATCTCACCTCTGGACAGGGCAGGCTTGAGAATATTGGCTGCATTCATAGAGCCTTCTGCATCGCCTGCGCCCACAATGCTGTGGACCTCGTCGATAACGAGAATGATGTTGCCCTGCTTCTTTATTTCCTCGATGAGACCCTTCATGCGGCTCTCGAACTGACCGCGGAACTGGGTTCCTGCTACAAGGGCAGTGAGGTCAAGCATCCAAACTTCCTTATCGGTAAGCTTATAAGGCACCTCGCCGGCGATAATTTTCTGTGCAAGACCTTCTGCAATGGCAGTCTTACCTACACCGGGTTCACCGATAAGGCACGGGTTATTCTTCTGACGGCGGTTGAGGATCTGGATGACACGCTCCAACTCCTCCTCGCGTCCGACTATCTTATCCAGCTTGCCGTCCTTGGCGCGCTGGGTAAGTGAAATGCAGTAATTCTCGAGGAACTTGCGCTTGTTTCCGCGTCCGGACGCAGACTTTTCGCGCTCACCGCCCTCTCTGCCGGGTCGGTTTTCATTGTTGCCAACGGGGCCTCCGTGATTGCCGCCTCCGAAAAGCTTATTCAAAAACGGGAACGTGGCGGTCTTGCCGCTTTCATCGTCATCACCGTCGGCATCAGGGATATCTTCTTCGCCGCCAAAGGCAGCAAGCATCTCCTTAGAGAGATTTTCCAGTTCCTCGTCGGAAACACCCATATTGCTCATCATATCGTTGATGGGCTTTATACCAAGCTCCTTGGCGCACTTGAGGCAGAGACCTTCGTTTACCGTCTGACCGTTTTCAATCTTTGTGATAAACACAACTGCCACATTCTTCTTGCACCGGGAACAAATTGTAGGCTGCATAACTAACTCTCCTTTCCAAAGAGAACAATCAGGATTTGCTGTGTTCGCTGGATTTCATCATGCGAACGAATCTAACTGCATAGCTTGCAAAAGCCAGCAGCATTACCGCCAGCGCAAAGGATATCATTACCAGCGCGCCGGTGTGACTGATAGACCTGAACAGCATGAGTATAACACACACTGCAAAAAAGACAATCGTTGAACATTTTCCAAAAAAGTTGGAAGGCGGCATCTCTTCAAATTTATTGTACAGGAACATTCCGCCCAGACCCATCATGCATTCTTTAATAAGGAACACGATGACAGCCCATACTGGGATAACTCTGTCAATGGTTATACATACAATGACAGCCATAGTCATAAGCTTATCACCCAGCGGGTCAAGTATACGTCCGAGATTGGTGGTAATATTGTATTTTCTCGCTATACGACCATCAAGAACGTCGGTAATGGACGCTACCGCGTACACTATTGCAGCGCCAATATTGCTATTGGGCGAGTCTCCAAAGTATACCAGTATGAACACAGGTACAAGACATATTCTTATGACGGACAGTATATTGGGTATATTCATCTTCAATCACCTTGAATAAATTAGAAACCAAAGAATTTTGTAACCAGATTATGCTCCATGAGCCACTCAAGCAGCATGGTTTTATTGACTATATCCTCGTCAACGAGAACACCCAGATAGCGCATTACCCATGCTATTGCAACAACGATTATTGCGCCCTTTGCAAAGCCGAACAACGCGCCAAGCGTCTCGTTAATAAACTCAAGACCCGGCAGTTTGAAGGCGAGATTGAGTATATTCGCTATCACCGTAAATACGATCAATATGAGCAGGAACACTATGACGGTAGTAAGCACATAGGCTATTTTGCTGCACAGTACGTTCACTATCTCCTCGCGCATGGTCTGACCGGTGCGCTCAACTCTTTCTGCGATCTCATTGGCGATATCCTGAGCGGCGCTCTTGAGTATACCGATGTTGCCAAGGGCATCGTATGTAACTTCGTACACTTCCTCGTTGTCATAGCCGTCTTCGCCGCCGATCTGGACATCAGCCACAGCAGCGTCAACTACACCGCTGATAAAAGGCTTGAGCATGGAGGTAAATTCCTGAGAGTAGGTATCGGCAACGATCTGCGCGCCGTAAAAGGCGACTATAAGGGCGAGAATGCCGCTTATGCCCATGATGAAGCCCTTTCTGTAGCCGTTCCAGGCGCAGAAAGCAACTATCGCTATCAGTATTAGGTCAATTATAAGACTCATTTGTTAACTTCCTTTCAACTAACCCGTTTAAAACATTACTGCTTCAAAAATCATATTCAACGGCTCCGTTTGCAGAAACCGCTATAAGCTTACCGCCGTTGCCTGCAAGCGCCTTTTCCACGCCTGCCGCATTGTCGACGCGTCCGACTTCGCTCAGTTCCGAATTATAAAGAGCGATGCTGTCGGCGTAGGTTACGGCAATGTACTTACCGCGAACACTTACCGCGCGCACATCTGCGGTGCTGTTTACAGAGCCCTTTACCTCTCCGTTTGTATCAACAGCCACTACCATGGTCTCGCCGCCGGTTCTGTACTTACCAAGGACGAAAACCGCGTAGCCGTTACCGTCCAGGGCATAGTCCTTCAGATACCAACCATCAAAGGAGTACTCTGCATTATATTCACATTTACCGCTGACAAATACCGCTTTTCCGTCATTAACGGCGCAAATGCGATTTTCGGCAATGTAGCCCATGTCGAAATAAATGTTTTCGTTGTCATTAAAAGCCCCCTGCTCCTCTTCGCTGCCGAAGGAATAGGAAACCAATCTGCTGCCGTTATCGCTGACGGTAAGAGCCGCCATGCCGGTATTGGAATTATTCACAGCCGCGTCAATAAGATATCCGCTGCCGGAAAACCATTTATACACAGCCTCTCCCTGAGGATCATAAACCGTAACAAGTCCCTTATATCCGGACTGCTCCGAGGCTATGGCAACGTATCCGCCGTCATTAATATCTGCGGAAACAACGGCATTTTCAGAGTCTATAACCTTGGTTGCGCCGTTTGCTGCCACCATCATAACATCCTTACCGCCCTGACTCCAAAGCACGGCTCCGCCTTTACCGGAATCCGCAGCGGGGTTACTGAACGCCTTGGTACCGCGGCCAACTATCTCGCCGGTATTGTCAAATACCTGATACGCAGAGGCAGAAACCGCCACAAGACCGCCGTTGAGTTCTTCGAAAATATTATCGGAATAGGCATCAAAACTGAACTTCTCGCTTTTCACAGTTTCGCTTTCAGTTTCTACCGCGTCCTTTATGAAGTCCGTAACGGTCTGACCATCGTCTATCATTGCATCGATTACGATATAGGCCACCGCTGCGATAACCGCAAGGACAAGCAAACCTGAGAGAAGCTTTTTCAGCCAGCCGTTCTTCTCTTTTTCCACGTTTTTATTCTTTTTAGTCTTTTGTTTCTTATTGTCCTTCTTCATCGCTGCATCATCGTCCCCACTTCGCCGTCGTACCATACGTTAGTCATATAAAGGCCTTGGGGCGGTGCTGTAGGTCCAGCCAGACAGCGGTCACCGCTGTCCAGTATGCTGCCTATATCGTCGGGATTTATCTTGCCTAGTGAGGCAAAAACCGTAGTCCCCACCATGGCGCGAGCCATGTTATACAGGAAGCCGTTGGCGCAGACGCGCAGGATAATTATATCTCCCTTGCGCTCAACATCGAACCAGTGCACCGTTCGCACGGTACTTTTCACATCTGTACCCACAGACCTCACTGCTGCAAAATCATGGGTACCAACAAATCCCTGAGCTGCCCGATGCATAATATCTGCATCAAGAGCAGAGGGGTGAAACCAAACCCGCTTGTCCAGAAACGGGTCACGGATATTGGAATTATGGATATAGTAAGTGTACTCTTTTTTCACGCAGGAAAGGATAGAATTAAAGTCCTCATCAGCCTCAACTGCATCGCATACAGCCACGTCGCCGGGCAGGTGCGCGTTCATGGCAAGGTGAAGCTTATCCACCGGTATGCGTGCATCGGTGCGGAAATTAGCACAGTAGCGTTGGGCGTGTACGCCCGCGTCTGTTCTGCCGCATCCCACAACGCGTGTGGGAGTTTTCAGCACTTTGCCGAGAGCTTCCTCCACTACCTGCTGAACCGTTATATCCTTATCCTGTATCTGCCAGCCGTGGTAATTTGTTCCGTCATACCGCAGCCGCATTGCAATATTTCGCATATAGTTCCTCCATTCCGCCACAACGGAACGAAACATATTGGCTTTTAAACCCCGAATGTGTTGAGCAGAATTACTGCCGCAAGCAGAATAATGACCGCAGCACCCGCAATGGCATCAATAGAGCCGTAGCTGAGCTGCTTCATCTTGGTTCTGCCATCTCCACCGCTGTAGCAACGGCTTTCCATGGCAGTCGCCAGCTCGTCTGCTCTTCTGAAAGCACTGATGAACAGCGGGATAAGCAGGGGCAGCATTGCCTTGGCCTTCTGCAGAAGGCCGCCGGTTTCAAAATCTGCACCTCTTGCCTTCTGAGCGTTCATTATCTTATCGGTTTCCTCTATAAGAGTGGGGATAAAGCGCAGGGCTATACTCATCATCATTGCCAGTTCATGAACAGGCACCTTGATTTTCTTCAAAGGACCAAGAAGGCTTTCAAGGCCGTCCGTCAGCTGCATGGGTGCAGTGGTATATGTGAGCATAAAAGTGCCCATGATGAGCAGGGATATACGCAGCAGCATGAATATGGCAGCGCGCACACCTTCTTTAGTTACAGAGATGACCCAAAGCTTGAATATGGGCTCACCGCTGGTGAAAAACAGGTTTATAATCGCCGTTATAACTATGATTATAAACAGCGGCTTCATACCGCTTACAAGCACCTTAGGCTTGATTTTGGAAATCGCCACACTAAGCGCCAAAAATACTATCACAGGCAGGTAGGCCGCGATTTTGTCTACAAGGAACAACGCAACGATATAGACCACTATTATAAGCAGCTTGGTGCGCGGGTCAAGGCGATGAACAAAGGTGCTGCCGGGGAAATACTGACCGAGGGTAATATTCTTAAGCATCGGCGGCGCCCCCTTTCAATTTCATAAGGGCGGCCTTGGCCTGCTCCACAGTATATATATTGGCGGGTACATCAAGTCCCAGCTTATGCAGGCGGGCAACTACTTTTGTGACCTCGGGAACACCAAGGTCTATTACCGCAAGTTCATCGGCGCGGGCAAATATCTCAGGGGGTGTACCGTCCATTACGATATGTCCGCCGGAGAACACCAGCAATCTATCCACAGAACGAGCAGCATCCTCCATGCTGTGAGTTACCAGCAGCACGGTAGAACCCATGCCGCGGTGATATTCCTTAATATTCGCAAGTATCTCTGCGCTTCCCGCAGGGTCAAGACCCGCTGTGGGCTCGTCCAGTATGAGAACATCGGGACGCATAGCGATAACGCCTGCAATGGCTACACGTCGCTTCTGTCCACCGGAAAGGTCAAAGGGTGACTTCTCAAGTAGCTCCTCCCCTATTCCAACAAAGCCCGCCGCCTCGCGCACGCGGGCATCTATCTCCTCATCGGAGAGCTTCATGTTTTTGGGACCAAAAGCGATATCCTTGTATACGGTTTCTTCAAAGAGCTGGTACTCCGGATACTGGAACACCAGACCTACCTTGAAGCGAACACCATGAGTTTTGGTTTTAGAGGACCATATATCCTCACCCTCGAAGAGCACTCTGCCCTCCGTAGGCTTCAGAAGGCCGTTAAGGTGCTGAATAAAGGTGGACTTACCGGAACCGGTATGACCGATTATTCCAATAAACTCACCCTTCATCGCTTGGAAATCCAAACCTTGAACGGCAATTCGTTCAAATGGAGTTCCGGGACTGTAGAGATGGGTAAGGCCCTCTGTTTTGACTATTGGAGTCATTTGTTTTTCTCCTTAGGCAAATGCTTTATAGATGGAGTCTGCACAAGCTTCGACGCTCAATGCGTCCAGCGGAAGGTCAATACCCTCCCTGCGCAGCTCGTAGATAAGCTGTGTTGTTTCAGGAACGGTAAGGCCTGCGTCGCGAAGCTTCTGCACATTGGCAAAAACCTGCTCGGGCCTTCCGTCCTCTACTATTCTGCCGTCAGACATTACGATGAGTCTGTCGGCATTTATTGTTTCGCTCATGTGGTGGGTAATGAGCACAACGGTTATCCCCTGTTCCTTATTCAGACGCATTACGGTATCGATAACCTCCGCACGTCCCGCAGGATCCAGCATGGCGGTGGGCTCGTCAAGAACTATGCAGCGGGGGCGCATGGCAATAACGCCGGCAATAGCTACGCGCTGTTTCTGTCCGCCGGACAGAAGATGAGGTGCATGGCTGCGGAACTCCCACATGTCAACGGCTTTCAGCGCCTCGTCAACCCTTCTGCGTATCTCCGCAGGTTCAACGCCGAGATTCTCGGGTCCGAAGGCAACGTCGTCCTCGACTACGTTGGCAACTATCTGATTATCGGGGTTCTGGAATACCATTCCTACCTGACGGCGGATATCGGTAATAAGATTTTCGTCGCGGGTATCCATACCCGCCACAAGAACAGTTCCGTCCGTGGGCTGCAGTATACCGTTGAGGTGCTTTGCCAGAGTGGACTTGCCGGAGCCGTTATGCCCCAGTACCGCCACAAAGCTGCCCTCTTCTATGTTAAGGTCAAGTCCGTCAATGGCGACGGTTTCGTTGCCTTCGTCATTGGCGTATTTGAAAGTAAGGTTTCTGATTTCGATGATATTGCTCATTGAGAGTTATCTCCTCGACCAGCGGCAGGTTGCACCACAGGGCAGTGCCAGTCCGCTTTCGGTAACGGGCAGGCCGATCTCCTGGCTCTCGCTCTTTCCACCAAAACGCTCGGTGAAAATTGTTTCGCTCATATAGCTGATGACGGAGGGAGAAAGGCCGGTGGTATAAGAATTAATAATTACAAACTCAGGCTCGTCGCTGAGGACTTCCGCGCAGAGCTTCACAAAGGGATACAGGCTCTCCTCCAGCTTCCATATTTCACCGGAAGGGCCTCTGCCGTAGGACGGAGGATCCATGATGATTGCGTCGTAACGTCTGCCGCGGCGAATTTCGCGTTCAACGAACTTCTGGCAATCGTCCACGATCCAGCGGATAGGTCTGTCGGCAAGACCGGATGCAACGGCGTTTTCCTTCGCCCAGGATACCA
>JAFXFT010000011.1 GCA_017513385.1 Oscillospiraceae bacterium
GGGGCTTGGAGCCGTCGAGGAATGCGAGGTAGTTCTCAGCAACGTAGGTAGCAACGTCACTGTTGTACTGAGCAGCATCCTCGGTCTGGTCGTCATCGAGAACGAGACCTGCGGGCCACTCGTATGCTGCGTCATACTCGAAGTTATCCCAGATGTCGTAGCAGGCTGCGATACCCTCGCCGCCTTCCTGAGCGAACTTTCTGGAAGCGATTTCGAGACCGTGCTCAGCCAGCTGGTCGAGAGTGTGAACGATGAGAACCCACTCATAACCTACGCCGGAGGGATTGTTAATAGTCCAATCGGTGAAGCGGATCTGGCCTTCTTCGTTGTAGTCCCAGATCTCACCCTGTACGCCGTAGCTGCAGAAGAAGGAGCCGGCATCAGAGTAACGCCAGTCGCACCAGGAAATAGCGAGAGGAATGTTCTCGCAGGAGGTGCTGACGGTGGTGTGACCGTAACCAACGCGGGAGTGCTGCTCGCCAACGTGGATTACCTGACCCTCGTAACGGAGAGTCTTCTGGAGAGGCAGCCAGTAGCAGTCGGGGTCACCGGTGTTGTCGGTGATCTCGTAAGGACCGGTTGCAGAGTTTGCGAAGTAACCGATTCTACCATCGCGGATGCCCTTGAAGTCGGTGTTGGTTGCACAACCAGCCCAGTTCTTGATGATGAGACCCTTGTTCCAGAATCTGTTGAGCATAGTCATAAGTTCAAAGTCGCGATCGGTGGAGTTAGCGAACTGAACCTTACCGTCGATCTGGTAAACAGAAGGAGCAGCCTCAGCGGTAACGTAGGGCAGAGTGTCAAATGCGTTCATGGTGTAGGAACCAGCCATGTCGATCATCTGGAGCATAGCCATGGGACCGTCGCAGGTCTCATAGTTGTTGAGCATGAACTCGAATACTACTTCGAGGTCATCCCAAGTTACGATGTCTTCAGGCTTCTTGCCCATATCATCGAGCCAGTCAGCTCTGATGAAGCCGGACAGGGAGATCTGTGCTCTATCCATGAGGTTCATGAAAGCGTAGATGAGATCGTCTTCATAGAAAACGCCCTTGCGGGTAACTTCATCGTTAGGATCCTTGGTTGCCTCGTAGATGTAGTTGGGGCAGTATTCCTTGTAATCGTAAACGTTTACAAAGTAAGCTTCGTCATAGACAGCTTCCTTGATGGTGCCGGAATAGAAGAATGCACCGGAAGCGCTGAGGTCGCAGAGGTCATCAGCAGCCAGCAGAACGGAGAAGTTCTCAGCTCTGGTAGCACCATCGGTAATAACATACTCGATGTGAACGCCGGTGGCTTCTTCCTGACCCTGGGCATAGCCGAGGTCATTCCACTCACCGGAAGCGGGCATCAGAGCGGGGGTCCAGCAAACGGTCCAGAAGCTCAGAGTCTCGTCGGTAGTGGTGAGGGGCTGGGTGTACTCATACTTCTCAGTTGCAAGGCCGTTCTCGTCGGTAGCGAACTTGCCAGCTGCGAAGCAATAGGGGGATTCTTCTTCGGGCTGCTCGGTGTTGCCACCCTCAGTGCCTTCAGAAGGAGTGCTGCTGGAAGGAGTGTTGGTATCAGTGCTGGGGGTGGAAGGAGTATTGTCCTTACCGCAGCCAGCAAAGAGAGCAACGACCATCAGCACTGCAAGGATAAGTGCGAGTGTCTTCTTCATGCTTTTTTCTCCTTTTTGGATTTTTTTATTATAATTCCTTTTGGAAATATAACCTTATCTGTTCTTGATTGCCTTTACGATGTTTTCGGCAGCCTTGCGTACGTTCTCTTCAGAGGTAGCAAGGTTGAGGCGGAGGTGGCTATCGGTCTTGCCGGCCTCGGGAGTGAAGAACTGGTGACCGTAGTCAACTGCCAGTCTGCATTCCTTAACTGCAAAATCCTTGATTTCCTCGGGCTTTACATAGGCAGAGAAGTCGATCCACTGGAGGTAGGTACCCTGAAGCTCGGTGATGACGCATTCGGGAGCGCCTTCCTTAAGGATCTCGGTAACGATCTTGGCGTTGTTCTCTACCTGAGCAATAACGTTGTCAAGCCATTCCTTACCGCCGGTGTATGCTGCCATTGCAGCAATATAGCCGGGCAGAGCGCCGCTGAGGTGCATGTGCTTCTGGTATGCATCAAACTTGTCACGCAGTTCCTTGTTGGGAATGATTGCGATGCTGTGGTTGAATGCAGCCAGATTGAAGGACTTGGAAGCAGCAGTAAGAGCAACTACCATATCCTCACAGTCGCAGGAAGCGAGGGTGGGAACATGCTTGTGACCGCTCATAACGATATCCTGATGGATCTCGTCGCTGACAATAATAACGCCGTTTCTGCGGCAGATATCAACGAGGGTGCAAAGCTCGTCTTTGGTCCATACGCGACCTACGGGGTTATGGGGAGAGCAGAGGATAAAGAGCTTTACGCTGTTTTCCTTGATCTTCTGCTCGAAGTCCTCGAAATCGATGGTGTAAACACCGTTGTCGTTCTTCAGCATGCTGCAGATGAGGTTTCTGCCGGTCTCCTGAACTGCCTCCATGAAGGGGTAGTAACAGGGGCTGAGAATGATGCAGTTATCGCCGGGCTCAGTGTAAGCGCCGACAAAGTGGAAGATACCTGCAACAACGCCGGGAGAGAACTTGATCCACTCAGGCTTTACGTCGCAGTTGTGTCTTTCCTTTTCCCAATTTACGAAAGCGGTAGCATAGTCACGGGGAGGCATGGAGTAGCCAAAAAGGCCCTTGTTTGCCATCTCTGCAAGAGCGTCACCGACGCACTCGGGAGAGCGGAAGTCCATATCGGCAACCCACATGGAGATGAGGTCGCTGTCACCATAGAGGAACTTAAGACCGTCCCACTTGATGCTGCCAGTACCGACTCTGTCTACATAATACTTCTTTTCAAATTCGTTCATTTCCAAATACCTCTCAAACTTCAGCAATGAGCTCTACTTCGCAAAGTACGCCCTTGGGCAGACCCTTTACTGCAACGCAGGAGCGAGCGGGCTTGCCGGTGAAATACTTCTCATATACGGCATTGAACTGAGCAAAATCGCCCATATCGGCCAGGAAGCAAGTGGTCTTAACAACGTTTTCAAAGGTGGTGCCTGCCTCTTCGAGAACAGCAGCAATGTTCTTGAAAAC
>JAFXFT010000137.1 GCA_017513385.1 Oscillospiraceae bacterium
CGACACCATCGGCAAAAAGCGCGACGGTCACGGCTACTCCGGCAACGATGAGCGCGAGCAAACTCTCAATCAGCTCCTTGCTGAAATTGACGGCTTCGACGGCAAAAAGGGCGTTGTTATCCTCGCCGCAACCAACCGCCCCGACACGCTGGACAAGGCGCTGCTGCGTCCCGGTCGCTTCGACCGCCGTATCCCCGTAGAGCTCCCCGACCTGCGCGGACGCGAGGCCATTCTCCGCGTTCACGCCAAGAAGGTTCGCATGGACGACAGCGTTGAATACACCGCCGTTGCCCGCGCTACCCCCGGCGCCTCCGGTGCCGAGCTGGCGAACATCATAAACGAGGCTGCGCTGCGCGCAGTTCGTCAGGGTCGCCGCTTCGTTTCCCAGAGCGACCTTGAGGAAAGCGTTGACGTTATCCTTGCCGGTCAGCAGCGCAAGGGCGCGGTAATTTCCCAGCACGAGAAAGAAATTATCGCATATCATGAGGTTGGTCACGCCATTGCAGCTGCACTGCAGACCAATTCCGCACCCGTTACCAAGATAACCATTATCCCCCGCACCTCCGGCGCTCTCGGCTTCACCATGCAGGTGGACGAGGATGAAAAGGTTCTCATGAGCAAGGAGGAGGCTTTCAACAAGATAGTCACCTATACCGGCGGACGTGTAGCCGAGGAACTCATTTTCGGTTCTATCACTTCCGGCGCTTCCAATGACATTGAGCAGGCGACCCGCCTTGCCCGCGCCATGATAACCCGCTACGGTATGAGCGAAAACTTCGGCATGGTAGCCCTCGAGACCGTCACCAACCAGTATCTTGGCGGCGATACCTCCCTCTCCTGCTCCATGGAGACCGCTACCGCTATTGACCGCGAGGTTATCGCAACGGTTCGTGCCGCTCACGACCGCGCGGTGGAGATCATCCGCAACAACATGGCAAAGCTCAACCAGATAGCTCAGTACCTCATCGAACGGGAAACCATCACCGGTGAGGAATTCATGGACATTCTTAATGAGCCCGTGGCCCTGCCCGAAGCAGAGGAAGAACCCACCATAGTTTACACAGACGAAGAATAAAGCAGCGCACCCTCGGCAATAATGCCGAGGGTGCATTTTTGTTTATTCAGCAGCGGAAAGCTTTTCCGAAAGACTCAGTTCTATCTGCGAACGAATGGCGGCTGAGGCAGCAAGGATATTAAGTCCCGCGCCACCTTCCTTTTGGGCAGCAGCGCGCTCCATTGCCCGCTCTGCTGTAGCTGCAGCGGCGTGGTCATAGTACTCGGCAGCCATATCCAGCAGCTGCTGCTCGGAATATTCCTCAAGACCGCTTTCTATGAAGCTGCCTATCATGGCCATGGGAACCACCTGCTTCATCACGCAGATGATCACCAGCCGTGCAAGATGACTGCGGGAATATTTCTTCTTCACAGGTGCGGGAACAAGCCCCATCTTCACATAGTTATTCACCATGGACGCAGTAAGCAGTTTATCCTCGTCGGCGGCTATGCCCTTCATATACTTAGCCATCAGCGCAAGCACCTGATCCATATACAGCTCTATATCCGGCAGCTCGTTCCAGCGGGGCAGATGCACTGCCCGCAGCTGATCGCAGGCGGCGCGGGTTCTCTCTATAATGTCCATAGTTTTCACCTCGCTCGTATTGTATCACAATTCGAAGTATTTTACAAGGCTTCAAAAACAAATTATTCTTTTTACAAAAACCGCATTGACATTTTCCCAATAACATGATATATAGTATTTAATACCAGATACAAGGAGGCAGTGACATGAAGCTGCTGGACAATATAATGATATTCGGAGATTCCATAATGAAGGGCGTGGTGTTAAGTGAAAGCGACCGCCGATACCGCATCAGCTCTGGATTGGGCATTGATGCGCTGGCGAAGCGCTTCGGGCTGAATATTGCCAATCACTCCCGATTCGGCTGCACCCTCGAAAAGGGTCTGGGTGTGCTGCAGCGCACCGTGGAAAGAAATCCTGATTGCGGCGCAGTAATTTTGGAATACGGCGGCAACGACTGTGACTTCGACTGGGCGCAGGTAGCCTCCGAGCCCGAAAAAGAGCATTTGCCCAACACCACCCTTGAGCGTTTCACCGAACTTTACGCGGGTGCGATAGAATATCTGCGAGGGCAGGGCATAGTTCCCGTCCTCACGACCCTGCCGCCCCTCTGTGCCGAGCGCTATTTCAACTGGATTTGCCGAAGTGGACTTGACCGCGACAGTATTCTCGGCTGGCTGGGTGATATAGATGCCATCTATCGCTATCAGGAAAACTACTCCAAGGCTGTTGAGCAGCTGGCAGCGCGTTTCAATACGGCACTTATCGACCTGCGAAGCGCTTTCCTTGCGGAAGCTCAACTTGAGGATTTCTACTGCGCCGACGGCATACACCCCAACGAAAACGGTCAGCATTTGATTCAGAATGCCTTTTCCGATTTCTTTGCCAAAGCGCTCCCCGCCAACTAAGGAGGTCGCAATATGAGAACATTTAAAATAGTCGCCGATTCCTCCGCCGACGTACTTTCCCTTGCCGGTGTTGATTTTGCTTCAGCACCCCTTAAAATCATTGCGGGTGAGCGTGAATTCACCGACAATGCGCTGCTTGACGTAACAGAAATGGCCGACTTCTTTGACAGCTACAAAGGTCGCTCACAGACTTCCTGCCCCAATCCGCAGGATTGGCTGGACGCTTTTGGAGACGCGGAGGACGTGATATGCGTCACTATAACCAGCGCTCTTTCCGGCAGCCACAGCGCTGCCTGCGCGGCGAAAACTCTCTACGAGGCCGAGCACCCCGACCGACGTGTATTTGTTCTTGATACACTCTCCGCAGGCCCCGAGCTGCGGCTCATTCTCGAAAGGTTGGAGGCATGGTTCAAGGCAAACCGCTCTTTTGAGGAGATTTGCCGCAGCATTCAGCTTTATCTGAAGAATACCGGACTTTTCTTCATGCTCAAATCTATGAACAATCTTGCTAACAACGGCAGAGTTCCCAAGCTTGCAGCAAAGGCTGCAGGGCTGGCCGGCATTCACGTTGTAGGCAAGGCCAGCGACAAGGGTACGCTGGAACCCGTCAGCAAATGCCGTGGCGAAAAACGCGCACTTGAATCCATGGTATCCGCCCTCGCTGCCCACGGGCTCATACGCGGCAGGGTACGCATATCCCACTGCCTCAATCTTCCCGCCGCATTAAAGCTCAAGGAAATGCTGCGGGTCACCTTCCCCCAATCAGCGGTGGAAATACACGAATGCCGCGGCCTTTGCAGCTACTACGCAGAGCGCGGCGGTCTGCTGGTGGGCTTTGAAAAGGTATGAACACACAAAAACCCCGACGGAATTTTCCGTCGGGGTCAGTTTTTATTTACTTCTTGCCGCCCTTGAGGATCTTCATTCTCATGGAGTGGTCAAGCACGCGCTTTCTCAGGCGCAGGTTTTCGGGAGTAACTTCCAGCAGCTCGTCGTCGCCAAGGAACTCAAGGCACTGCTCAAGGCTGAGAATGCGGGGAGGAACGAGGCGGAGTGCTTCGTCGGAGCCGGAGGCGCGGGTGTTGGTCAGCTGCTTCTTCTTGCAGACGTTTACAACGATGTCCTCGGCCTTGGGAGATACGCCGACGACCATGCCGCCGTAGACCTTTACGCCGGGTCCAATGAACATTGCGCCGCGATCCTGCACGTTGAAGATACCGTAGGCAACGGCGTCGCCGGTCTCAAAAGCAACCAGAGAGCCGGTGTTGCGGCGGCGAACCTCACCCTTGAAGGGCTGGTAGCTGTCAAAAACGGAGGCCATGATGCCCTCGCCGCGGGTATCGGAAAGGAACTCGTTGCGGTAGCCGAAAAGGCCGCGGGAAGGAATGGTAAAGGTAAGGCGGGTGCGGCTGCCCATGGGGTTCATCTCGGAAAGCTCGCCCTTACGGACGCCCATCTTCTCGATAACGGAGCCTACGCACTCGTCGGGTAC